>JAHISH010000292.1 GCA_018818365.1 Candidatus Omnitrophota bacterium
CGGCGCACTTCTTTCTCCCCATACTCCGCGCATTTAGCGATAATATCCTCTACCACCGCGGGGTTATTCTCCTCAAATACCACCTCCGCCAAAGCGCGCGCCGTACGATACGCCTGCGTACCGTACTTCCCCTCGATTTCCGCAAGGGCTAGCGCCCGCTCGCGCGGGTCATAAAACGGCAACAACTTATAGCGCTTAGGGCTGCGCTTGTCATAGGGCTTTCCCCCCAACTCATCGTAACTAACCTCGATTAATTTCTCACGCCGCAGTTCCTGCATACCTTTATGGATGACATCTTCGCCCACTCCTCCGAACTGACGGGCAAGATTAGCCACGCTGCGGGACCAGAACGGTTTGGTATCGCTTATCTCGGTATTAGCCAGGTTTATCAGCAGGCAGAACTTTGCCCGCAGAGACAACTTTCTGTTCCAACCAAAGTCAAAATAATCATTGGGAAGATTAAAGTATGCAGGGACTGTTTCCGCAGGAGACGGAACACCCGGACTTCCGATAGGCCGGGGTGCCTCCTCCAGCAAGGTTATGGTTGCCTCTTTTGCATAGCGAGGCTCGAATTTTATCAGTTTATATTTTTTCTCCAGCTTGCGCAGCACTTTAATGATCTGCCTACGGTAATCCGTATCCGTCCAGCCGTCATAGATGCCCAAGTGCTGGGCCAGAGTATCGTAGAACAGAGTTAAAATAGAACCTGTCCCCTCCTTTTGGAGACTTCCCCTATTTTCTTTACTATACGTCCAAAGCAGATATAAATAGACATCAAACGCGCGCTGGTCCTGTTCTTTAACCAACCGCGGCCCAAGCGCAGGATTCTCCAGGAACTCCCGCTCAAGCGTCACTGCCGGCCCGGTTGAGTCAAGGTATGCATCGACGGCTTCATCGAGCTTGATGGTCTTAAGATAACTCAACATCTCTTCTGCCAGTCCGGGTGAATTAACCAGAACGTCTGTTTCGATACTGTTATCGAAGGCAGATTCGGTCCAGTTGGTGCTTCCTAATATGACTATTTGCTTATCGATAATAACGCACTTGGCGTGGGTGTATCTGGCCGGCTCATCGTAATAGACTTTTATCCCGGCGTCCTTGAGACGCTTATAGGCCCTTGTGCTCTTAATTTTAGTCTCCCAAGAAAGGACTGTCCCCACAAAATCCACATTCTGATCCAAGACAACTTCCACCTCTGCTCCTCTTTTCTTTGCTTCGATAAGTGCGCCGATAAGCTGGTTAGGCTTTGAATTCTCCCGCGCTACCGATGACTCAACGGTAAACATGGCCACGTTGATTGACTGCTCGGCGCGGCCGATCGCCTCCAGCACCGCGGGAAAGTATTTCTTGCCGCTGATATCGCTGACCTCCGCCGGATAAGCAAACGCCCTTACGGTGAAGCCGAAGATTACAAGGACGAGTATGGCTGCTGTTAGGCGGTTTCGCACGATCGACATAGTGGCACTACATAATTGTTTCACAACCCAAAGTGCCAAAGGAAGTTAAATAGAACGGTCATTGTTGCTCTTAGGGAGCGGACAAATACATCATGCTTGTGATTTCTTTACGAAAAAATTAATTATTGCAGCAATAATTGCTATTGGAATATTGGCAAATAAAGTATAGATAAAAGCCATAATAATTAATATACCAAACCCTTCTCTATTATTAATTTTCAATGCAATAAGAATACATACAAAAATAACAGAATCAATAATTAAGAACTGTGATAATGCCTTCTTGCTCTGTTCTTTCCCAGTGCCCTTAAGAGTAATGCCTTGCGCAAAAAACATAATTCCCATCAGAAAGCAAACGATTAAAACACCGCCTAAAATCAATTGAACAAGAAGCCCCATTTCTCCTCCTTCTTAAAATTCTCGGATGACCTTACCCATAACTTTCTACACCTTCACCCTTCAAGATACTTTATTTAATTACCCTCCACTCAACTGGTCATGAAACAATTCTTTACCCTGATAAACTAGCGGTGTTAAAAACAACTCCCTTTCTTCACGTTTATTCCACTTCTTGTATATAATATTCGATTTGTCGTTTTATAATAACCGCGAATTGATGCCCACAGGAACAAATTATTTGATGCTTCTCGCCATCCATAAAATCCCACTCATCCTTTGGCTTAATGACGTCGTTACATTGTAGGACCGATCAGCGATCAGGGGACACAATACTTAATTCCCGATCCGGGGAGCGAATTATGTAATGTGTCCCCGGAACTCCTATTCGAATAGTTCGCTCCCGATTGGCTTAGGCTGGTTTATCGTAGGGCAGTTTCTTCGTAGAATCAAAACGGTGGGGCTGGGATTCGAACCCAGGGTGGACTTACGCCCACAACAGTTTTCAAGACTGCCGCTTTCGACCGCTCAGCCACCCCACCTAAATTTCCATCTATAACTTCAGGAAATTCGTCCTATGCATTTCTCATAAGATTAATTGATGCGCAGGACAGATAACTTCCCCATTACCAAAAACCTTAGGGGGCAGGAAACTTGGCTTCCAATGACAACAGTTTTTCCTGCCTCTTAGCCTCTCATTAAAAAATCTTTATATAGGTATCGGTAGGACTCCGCTCGCGTACGCTCGCTCCGCAAGACTGCCGCTTTTTGAGCACACATAAACGCCGTCAGGCGTATACAGCGAAATCCCGCACAAGCGGGACCAACCGCTTTCGCCACCCCCCCTATATCTTAATTTAAGAAAAGCTGTTTGAAGACTGCGTAAAAGATGCTACCCGCATTCTGAAGGGCTATATTAAAAAAACGCACAAAGGAGAATTCCTTGAATATGAAATTTAGACATAATCCCAGGATGGATACATTCACCACATACACAAACGAGAATCCGAAAATGTAATTTCCTTTCAGGAAATCGCTCTTCTTCCCGCGGATAGTCTTTGCGCAGAATACCAGGTGCAGCATAGTACTAAACCCTACCAAGAACATCATACTCTCAATAAGCCAACGCGCATTGATAAAAAGAGAGAAAAAACCGAAGAAGGCGAATAATAGAATGGTATAGGTGGGCAGTAGATACGGCGCGAATTTCACCAGCGGCTTGAAAAAGGTAAAGATGAATTCTATCACCCGATGCCCTTTGGCATAGATGATCGCAGGCTCCCATATAAAAAGATAAATAAGCAAGAACGCAATTACCCCGCCCCAGAAGTAATCCTGGAGCGCGCGCTCAATAAGAGCGCTTTCATGCATGAATGAAGTCGAGAACGCATAGACAAAGGGCAGGAAACAAAGCCCGAATATCAGCTTGATTATACCGAAGGCTTTTTGATACCATCCCGAGAATCGGTCGAAGAATCCGGATTCCGGAGGAGGCGATTGATCGTCTTGTTCTTCTGCTTTAAAGAGTGCGTCGAAATCAGGAGATTTTCTCTTGGCCATGTAAGTAGGGTTGTAGTACCTTAGGAATAGCGATAGAGCCGTCCTTCTGCTGATAGTTCTCTAAGAGGGCAATCACGGTGCGGGCTAACGCCACCCCTGAGCCGTTAAGGGTATGGAGGAACTCGGTGGATTTTTTTCCGTCTTTCTCGCGCCTGAACTTGATATTGGCGCGGCGTGCCTGAAAGCTCTCGAAATTACTGCAGCTGGATACCTCAAGCCACTTATCAATACCGGAAGCATAGGCCTCAATATCATAGCATTTACTGGCGGCAAAACTTAAGTCTTGCGTAGAAAGCATCACCACCCGATAGGGAAGTTCCAATGCCTGAAGGATAGCTTCGGCATTCGAGAGCAGGCGCTCCAATTCGTCGTACGAAGATTCGGGAGTAACGAACTTCACCATCTCTACTTTATCGAATTGATGCACGCGGGTAAGGCCTTTGGTATCTTTTCCGTAGGAGCCGGCCTCTCTTCTGAAACAGGCAGTATACGCGGCATAATAAATAGGCAGGTCCTTTTCGTTTAAGATCTCATCGCGGAAGATATTGGTCACCGGCACTTCTGCGGTAGGAATAAGGAAAAGGTCGTCGTCTTTCAGACGGTACATATCCTCTTCCAGCTTCGGGAGCTGTCCGGTGCCGGTCATCGACGCGCGGTTCACCAGAAACGGCGGAAATATCTCGGTGTATCCGTGTTTGGTGGTATGCACATCCAGCATAAAGTTATAGAGCGCGCGTTCCAATTTTGCGCCCCAACCTTTAAAGAGAATGAAATTAGAGCCGGTGATCTTGGTAGCACGGGGCAAATCTATGATATCCAGACGCTGACAGAGCTCTACGTGCGGCGCGGGCTTAAAATCAAAGACACGAGGCTGGCCCCAGGTGCGTACTATTTTATTCTGGGACGCATCTCCGCGCGGTAAAGACGCATGTGGGATATTGGGAAAAGAAAGAAGCGCTTTTTGTACGATAGCCTCCTCTTCTCTTACCTTTACTTCCAACGCATCGATATCCTGCGCGATCTGTTTCATCGAAGAGATCTTTTCTTTGACGTCTTTCTTCTCCTTAAGCAGTGCGCTGATCTCATCATTCGCCTTATTCTTACGGCCGCGCAATTCTTCAAGCTCAGAGAGCGCCTGGCGGCGTTTCTCTTCGCTCTTTAAGACCGCGTCAAGGTCAAGCGAGAGGTTGCGGTCCTTAAGCGCCTGTCGGACCACATCGGGATTATCTCTGATGAAACGGATATCTAACATAGATGCCTGCTATTTAAGGAGCCACTCCCGTAGGAGCGCTGCTCTTGCATTGTTTAACGGCTAACGAAAGATAGACCGTGTAAATGATCATGTACTGAAAGAACAATAATACCGGGAGAATGCCGTTACGGTCTCCGCCGAAGATCACGATCGCCAAAGTCGATATTGCGGTCGGCAATGTCATCGCGTAGATCCCGATATTAATAAGCTGACGATAGGCAAGCCCTGTCTTATTGATATTATTCATTAATATCGATATCGGGCTAAAGAAGAGCACCTGCACGATCCTGCCGACAAGGGTAAGGCCAAAAACAAATAACAGTAAAAAAGGAGCAAGAACCAATCCTGCGGTCCTGCCGAACTTAAGCACATTGGCTCTGGTGGCGCTAAATACTTTTTCTCCGAATATGATATTGAGCAGCTCTCCTTTATCCTCATCTCCGGGCTGTATAATTATCGGAGAAATGCGCAGCTTTGCTAAATCAAATTCATTGGTCTCTGCGCTGCTTGCCTTGGAGCGGGTAGTCTTGATCAGAAATTTATCTTTGGTCAGGAGCATGCCGTTTTCATAGTCCGTCAATGCGGTGATCGTGCCGGTCGTATCCAGGATGAATACATACTCTTTCTTATCGATAACGAGGGGCTGCGGCGCTTCGGAATTAACCTTGCCCTCATCGATCACGATCTCCGGAAGCTCTATTAAGAATGTCTCCTGCGGATTCATGAATATCTCATCGGTAAATTTCAGGAAGGTACTCTTGAATTGAAAGAGATACCGTGTGGAGAGTAGAAGCGAGACAATAAGAACCAGGAATAACAGGTACAGGAAACTCTTCCCCAGCGATTGCGCCGCGATCTGCGGATAGAAACGAGGGTTGATGCTATTTATAATTCCTTTGAAACCTGCGGTATCGCTCATAATATTTCTCCTTAATCTTATCCCTTTATAACGCCTAGGGGGTCTCATCCTCGCTTATTCTTAACTTACTAGAACCGAACTCGCTCGCAAGGATTTCGGCCTTAACCTTTTATAACACCCAGAGTCCTCATCCTCGCTTATTCTTAACTTACTAAAACCGAACTCGCTCGCAAGGATTTCGGCCTTAACCCTTTATAACGCCTAGGGGCCTCATCCTACAAACGCGCGTAGAGATACCCACATTATGCACCACATCGACTACTTCATTTACATCTTTATACGCCTGCGGCGCTTCTTCTACAATGGTATTGCGTCCTGAGGCTTGTACTATTATACCCTTTGCTTGCAATTCTTTCAACAACGTATGTGTGTTGAAAGTTCGGCTGGCTGCGGTGCGCGATTTCAGCCTTCCTGCGCCATGACAGGTAGATCCGAACGTCTCATCCATCGCCTTCTGCGTACCCACCAGCAGATAGGAGTTCCTTCCCATATCTCCGGGTATGATCACCGGCTGCCCGCTTTTTTTGTAGCGCGCGGGGAGTGCCGGATGCCCGGGGCCGAAGACGCGTGTGGCGCCCTTACGGTGCACGCAAAGAAGCTTCTCTTTTCCGTCGATGGTATACTTCTCTATCTTCGCGATATTATGCGCCACATCATAGATCAAGAACAGGCCTAGTTTCTGCCAGGAGCTGGCAAATATCTTCTCGAATGTCTTACGGGTAAGATGCATCAGGCACTGGCGATTTGCCCAGGCGTAATTCGCGGCGCATCGCATCGCCCCCAAATATTCTTTTCCTTCGGGAGAATTTACCGGCGCGCAGGCCAGCTGCCGGTCCGGGACATTGATATTATATTTCTGCAGACAGTGCATCATGCTCTTGCTGTAGTCGTCACAGACCTGATACCCTAATCCGCGCGACCCGGAGTGGATCATTATAGTGATCTGCCCCAGGTCTAGGCCGAATTCGTCGCAGAGGTCGCGGTTATACAGTTGATCGATCACCTGCACTTCTATAAAATGATTCCCCGAGCCTAAGGTGCCGGACTGTGCCTTACCGCGTTCATAGGCGCGAACTGATACCGCGTCAGGATCTGCGCCGGCAATAGCGCCGAACTCTTCGGTACACTCAAGGTCATCCTGAGATCCGTACCCCTGCTCTACTGCCCACTTTGCGCCCTTGATTAAGATGTTCTTTTCTTCGCGCGCGCTTACCCGGATATCTCCTTTAGAGCCGACGCCGGAAGGCACATCAGAGAAAAGCCGGTAGACGATATCCTCTACCCGGTCTTTGATATCGTCATAGGTAAGATTGGTCTTCAGCATGCGGATTCCGCAATTTATGTCAAAACCAACGCCGCCGGGAGAGATCACGCCGCCGTTTTCGATATCAGTTGCCGCAACTCCGCCGATAGGAAACCCGTATCCCCAATGGATATCCGGCATCGCCATAGAGGCATTCACAATCCCCGGCAGAAAGGCGACATTGGCCACCTGTTCGGCTGCCTTATCCTGGCGGATATCCTTAAGCAGTTTTTCGTCCGCATAAATAATTCCCGGCACGCGCATCCCTCCTTTATACGATCTAGGAATACGCCATCGGTAATTATCTATTTTCTCTAAAGGTCCTTCCCACATAGTAACATCTTATTAGACATCAAATATCACTTGTGCCTGCCATCCCCTCTTTATTTTCTTCACGCTAAGTTCGTGAAAGGTAGCAGCTTTTATCTCTGTAATAATTCGAAACGCGCTATTGCGCACGCCTATGGCCCGCACACTCAAACTCGTATCGGTAAGTTTGGAGAAACCGAATCGGGTAAAGATTAATTCCTTTGTCGCAGAAAGAGAGAGTAATTCATTAAGCAAGTATACCAAAAGCTCATCAAGAGATTCCGCGTGCTGGGTGATGCGAATGGCGTGCAATTTCTGTAGTGCGGAAGGCTTTTTTTCTGCGATAAGATCGAACATCGCGGCGGCAGTCTTCTGAAACAGTTCCTTACGTGTTTTTGCCTGAACTTTGATGCCGATATCTGCCGTATGCTCGATGAGCTGGTAGGATTTTCTGGTCACGGATTGGGAGATTCTTAAAACGGTGCTCCGGCGAAACTGTATGAGAAATAAATGAGCCGC
>JAHISH010000293.1 GCA_018818365.1 Candidatus Omnitrophota bacterium
ATCGATATTCCTTCTTCAATGGTATCGCGGGTAGTCCCTGCGATAGCCGTTACCAGGGCCCGTTCCTGCTTTATCAGAGAATTAAGCAAAGATGATTTCCCGACATTCGGTTTTCCGCAGATAACCGCATGAATTCCCTCGCGCAATACCCGCCCCCAAGAAGCACTCTTAAGAAGCCCTTGTATCTGAGAGCGCGCTTCCCGCAGATGCACTCCAAGAAGACCACCATAACCACCCTCAATCTCATCGTCCGGAAAATCGATCTGCGCTTCAAGACGAGAAAGGCAATCCAACAGTTTCCTTCTTATTGTGCTAATCTGGGAAGAAAGCGCCCCTTTTAGGTGTTCTTGGCTTACCTGCAATGCGGAGTCTGTCTGCGCACGGATAACATCCAAAACAGCCTCAGCTTGCGCGAGATCAATTCTTCCGTTCAAGAATGCCCTTCTGGTGAACTCTCCGGGCTGCGCTAACCGGCATCCTTGCGATAAGGCTATGTTCAATACACGCTGCAGCGCCACGATTCCCCCATGACAATTGATCTCAACGACATCTTCCCGGGTATAGCTACGGGGCGAACGCATCACTGTGAGAATAACTTCATCAACGATCTCTTGCGGCTTTGTTTTTTGAGGAAGCGCCCCTGCGTACTCCACAATCCATCCGTAATGGACGGTATACGTTTTAAATTGGGATGGCAAACGGGCGTCTTTGGAGACAAAGATTTTATCTGCAACGCTTAACGCATCCTTCCCGCTTATGCGTACAATACCTATTCCTGCCTGGCCTATACAGGTGGCGATCGCAGTGATCGTATCATCGGCATTCCAGCTAAAATCGGGCTTCATCGCATGCCTTCTCTTGAAAAAGCTGCCGCATCTCTCCTGCCACAAAAAGCGAGCCGCACACTACTGCCGTATCGCCATCCCCGGCAAGCGTAGAAAGTTTTTCTTTTGCTTCCCTGATATTTCCGGTTATATATACCTTCGCGGAACTGAAATTCCCGGCAAGCTCCTGCGGGTCTGCTGCCCTAGGGTTCTGGGAACGCGTAAGAATCACGACATCGGCGCAAGGGGATAATTCCCTACATACACCCTCAATATCTTTGTCTCGTGAAATCCCAAAGACGAGCATAAACTTCCCACAAGAAAACTCTTCTTGCAGGGTTTCTCGTAATGCGCGCGCAGAAGCGCTATTTTGCGCTCCGTCAAGGATAACCATCGGATGCCGGCTTACCACCTCGCATCTGCCCGGCCATAGAGTCCCCGCAATTCCCTCTTTGACCGCCCCAGGATCGATAGCAAACCCTTTTTTGGATAAAGCCTCTACCGCGCCCACTGCGGTGGCCGCATTGATCAATTGATGCTTCCCCGCCAAGGGGATCTGTAAATCCTCATACTCCCGCAAGATTCCTCGGATACAGAATCCCGTTTTTGTTCTCTCTCCTACAATATCCCTGCCTACTTCCCATAACAAGGCCTGTGCGTTCTGACATGCGCTACGAATTACTTCACGCGCTTCCTCTTCCTGCGGTGCACTTATTACAATTGAGCCTGGGGCCTTTATAATCCCTGCCTTTTCGGTCGCAATCGCGGTAAGCGTGCCGCCTAACTGTTGCGAATGCTCATAACTTATAGGAGTAATTACGGAAGCAAACGCATCGACCACATTGGTCGCATCAAGCCTACCTCCTAATCCTGTCTCTAATACAGCCCAATCAACGTTCTGTTCTTTAAAAAAGAGGAATGCCAACGCAGTGTAAATTTCAAAGAACGTAAGAGGCCCCCAAGAAGAGTCCCTATTATACGTATCGATTGTAGGCCTAAGGCGTTCTACTAAATCCGCGAGTGCTTCGGGAGAAATCATCCCTTCAAATTCGGGGCACGTCGCGCAGCAGGAGCGCGCGGAGAGAATTCTAATTCGCTCCCGACAATCAGCAAGATGCGGAGAGGTATAAAGACCTACAGAAAACCCTGCTTCCCGTAATATATAGGTAATAAACGCGCAAGTGGATCCTTTGCCTTTAGTCCCTGCGACATGAATACTGCGTAAATCTACGTGAGGATTTCCTATCTGCTGAAGAAATTCTTGAATGCGGCCTAATTTGAAGGATTCTTTATACGGATATGCAAGTCCGGTCTCGTGATTGACAAAGGATTCTAAGTAACGGACTGCTTCTGAATAATCCACTGCTTAATGCTTAAAATGCCTCATCCCGGTAAAGACCATGGCGATCTTGAATTTATCGCATGCCTTAATAATATCCGAATCGGCAATCGAGCCTCCCGGCTGGATAATTGCCTTAATACCTGCCTTTGCCGCCTGTATCACCGCATCTTCTTTGGGGAAGAAGGCATCTGAAGAAAGACAGCTGTTGCGGATAAGAGAGCCGGCTTTATGCCTTGCAATCATCACTGCATCAACGCGGGACATCTGTCCTGCGCCGATGCCCACCGTCTTGGTTCCTCGGGTAAGCACAATGGCATTGGACCTGACGTGCTTGGCAACCTTCCATCCAAAAAGAAGGCTCTCCATTTCTTTCTTGGTAGGTTTCTTCTTTGTCACCACTTTAAGCGTATTCATATCCAGCGTTGCGTTATCTTTATCTTGAATGAGTAATCCGCCGCTTACACGCTTAATATCAGAATCTCCTGATGACCGCACCGCATCTAATAGAATCAAACGCAGATTCTTCTTATCCTTAAAAAGCGCTAATGCTTCACGCGCATACCCTGGCGCAATAATACACTCCAGAAAACCGCTGCCAGCGACAATCTTTGCGGTGACTAGATCCATTTCTCTATTTAACGCGACAATCCCTCCAAACGCAGAGAGGGAATCACATTGCCAGGCCGCATAATAGGCTTTATCAAGCCGCGGATCTTCCGCGGCGCCGCAAGGATTATTATGCTTGACCACTATTGCTGCAGGACGACTAAACTCATGAGCCAATTCAAATGCCGCATGAAGATCCAAGATATTATTAAAGGAAAGTTCTTTACCCTGGAGCTGTTTCAGACTAATCAGCCCTTGCGTCTTTGATTTCTCGCGGTAGAACGCTGCCTTCTGATGGGGATTTTCGCCGTAACGAAGATCCTGTATCTTTTCAAGCGCAAGGTTGATTTCTTGCGAGAAGTTTCCCGATGTGCACTGGCATCCTTTATCTGCAGACTTAAGATACGAGTGGATCATCCCATCATAGCGGCTGGTATGTGAAAACACCTCTGTTGCTAAGTCACACAGGAGCTGCTCGGACAAAGAACCTTTGTTCTTCTTTAATTCTTCGATTACATGAGGATAGTGCGCAGGATTACAGATAACTGCTACAGATTGGTGATTCTTCGCCGCGGAGCGCAACATCGAAGGCCCGCCGATATCAATATTTTCTATCGCTTCTTCTCGAGAGACCCCGGGTTTCTTGATCGTCTTCTCAAACGGATAAAGATTTACCACCACCATATCAATAAGGCCGATCTGATGCTCTTTGACGGTAGCCATGTGCGACTTATTCTCTCTCAAGGCCAAAAGTCCTCCATGAATCTTAGGATGCAATGTCTTAACTCTCCCATCGAGCATTTCCGGAAAACCAGTATGCTCTGAGACTTCCTTAACCGGGATATTATTCTCCCGAAAAAGCTTTGCCGTACCGCCCGTGGAAAGAATCTCCACGCCAAATCCATTCAACTCCTGAGCCAACTCCAAAACTCCTGTCTTATCAGACACGCTCACTAATGCCCGCTTAATCTTTACCATCACTATTCTCCTTTGACAGACATTATTTATTAAACCGAAAGTTTGCCAGATCCGTATCCTGCATGATATACTCTTTCTGCTCTACCCGCAGCTTCCCTGCCTGTTTTGCCACAGTCTCTCCCCCATGCTGGATAAAATCACTAAAACTAATTATCTCCGCCCTAATAAAGCCCTTTTGAATATCGGAATGAATTGCGCCTGCTGCTTCCCATGCGCACACACCTTTCCTGATTAACCAGGCACGGGTCTCTTTTTCTCCCGTGGTAAAAAAACTTACATATCCGGCCTCTTCCACCGCACGAAGCAAAAGCCCATTTGCGTCTTCCTGTTGGTCCTTTGCCGCTAATACAACCGGTTTATTAGTCCACACGCTGTAACCGGAAAGTACCAACTTTTCTTCTACAGACAATTCCATCTGCGCAATAAACTCTTCTTTCTCTAGGGAACTTTTCAGCTTCAACAAAAGAGACTTTTCTCCTTCTTCTGAAACGCGGCTTAAACGGGTCTCGACAAATTCCAAGTCTCTTAAGACCAAATCCATCCGCGAATCGGAATCGACAAGAATGGCATCTGCGTCAAGAATCTTCTCTTCAGGAATCACCTCTACCTGAATATATGTCTTCTTCTTTGATTTGGTAATCGCATCAACCTGGTCAAGCCGGCTATCCTTGAGATTATATTTTCCTGGGGAAATGCTGGGAAGCGCGATACAACAGATTTTCATGATTTTTTAGAGATTTGTACGAGAAGGGCTTTATTCTTCTTCGTGTTTCTTGGAAGATTGATATTGACTGATAATTCCTGATGAAATCTTATGCGGCACTTCTTCATAGTGCGAGAAATGCATTGTATAGGAGCCTCTCCCGCCGGTAAGCGAGCGCAAGTCATTGGCATAGGTAAACATCTCTGACAACGGGACGGTAGCCTTGACAATCTGAGAATGCCCTTTGACCTCCATGCCCATGATACGTCCGCGACGGGAACTGACATCTCCAGAGATAGCCCCTAAGCACTCTTCAGGGATAAAGATATCCACATTCATCACCGGCTCTAATAAAACCGGCCCCGCTGCTAAGACTGCCTTACGCAAGGCCATTGCACCGGCGATCTGAAAAGCCATATCAGAAGAATCTACTTCATGATAGGATCCGTCGCAGAGAATAACGCGGATATCCTCAATGGGGTAACCCGCCACTGCCCCTTCAAGGCAAGCCTGACGTATCCCTTTTTCTGCCGAAGGAATATAGTTGCGGGGAATCGCTCCCCCGAATATTTTATCTACAAACTCAAAGCCTTTCCCTTTTTCTTGCGGGTGAATTTCAATCCAGACATCCCCGTATTGGCCGCGTCCGCCGGACTGACGCTTGAATTTCCCTTGCATCTTTGCGCTCTTCGTAATCGATTCCTTATAAGAAACTTTAGGAGTGCCTAATTCCACCTCCACATGGAAACGCTTTTTCATGCGCTCAACCATCACTGAAAGATGGAGATCTCCCATTCCAGAGATAATCAGTTCCTTGGTCTGTTGGTCATGGCTTACCTTAAAGGTAGGATCCTCTGCGGCAAGTTTATGCAGCGCACCGGAAATCTTGTCCTCATCCTGGCGCGACTTCGGCTTAACAGACGCGGAAATCGCAGGCTCAGGGAATACCACCGGATCAAAAAGAACCTGATTATTCTCATCGGTCAGGGAGTCTGAGGTCGTCGTCTCTTTCAACTTGGCAATCGCGATAATATCTCCGCATGAAGCTTGGTCGATATTCCGCTGCTCTTTCCCCTGAAGAAGGTATATCGGTCCGATACGCTCTCTTGTCTGTTTATTGACATTGTAAAAACCCGTGTTTGCGGTCAGTACTCCTGAGAAGATCCGCAGAAGGCTTAGTTGTCCGACATAGGGGTCGGATATGCTCTTAAAGACAAACGCAGAAAACTTCTCTTCCGAAGTGCAGACAACCGGCTTCTCTTCTTCGGGATTTTTGGGATTATGTGCGGCGACGGGAAACCTCTCTAAAGAAGAAGAAAAATAACGAACGATTGCTTCTAAAAGTTCCGGGATTCCTTTTTCGTTGGTGGCAGAACCGCTCAAGACAGGAAATAACCTTCGCGTGCGTATCGCCTGAATAATCCCTTTCTGCACTTCTTCGGGGCTCAAAGCAGTTCCTTCTAAGTACTTCTCCAGAAGTTGATCGTCGCTTTCCGCAATAATCTCTATTACCTCCGGGGCATCAGGGGTATCAAGTGCCACCGCTTTCTTGGAAAGCCGTTCTTTTATCCCTGATAAAAGCGCCGCACCATTAACGCCTTCCTTATCGGACTTATTCAAGAAAATAAAACAAGGCACATTTGCCTCTTCCAACAACTGCCAGACGCTCTCTGTTCCTACCTCAACCCCTGCGAAGGCATCAATGACCACTATCGCACTATCGACCGCACGGATCCCCGCGATAACTTCTCCGGAGAAATCCGCATAGCCCGGCGCATCAATGATTTGGATTCTTATGTCTTTATATTCGCAGAAAAGAAGACTGGAATTTATGGAACTTTTTCGTTCGATTTCATCGGCGCTATAATCACTTACGGTGGTACCTTCGGCGATGGTGCCTTTTCGTGTAGTGGCGTGACAGTAAGAAAGGAGACTTTCTGCAAGACTGGTCTTGCCGGATTGGGCATGTCCTAAGAGGATAAAATTCCTTTTATTCTTGGGATCCATGATTTCTTCGCTCCTTGTATATGAAAGATAACGAGTATCTGATTATATACTGCGCTCAGGAGCTAAGTCAAGGGCTAAATTGGAGGGGAATTATTCTAGGTAGGTATAAATCTTACCTTTATAGTTACGCAAAACGTACTTCCCCTTGGCCTGAGAAAGTATATAG
>JAHISH010000294.1 GCA_018818365.1 Candidatus Omnitrophota bacterium
AAACGATGTTTCCTTCTTTGAAGCAGCGATTATTGCAAGGGAATTAGGGATGTGGGAAGCTGTCAACTTGGATGAGGGAGCAGACGGAGCCGGTTATTATAGGAATGCACAAAACCAATTGGTGAGTTTGCCGAATGCCCCTCTGCATGATACCGGTATCAGGGTTGTGCATATGCAGCAGCCTTTGGCGCCTACTGAGCATCTTGAAGCGGGCGTTCCTCAAGCCCCGGTATTAATGCAGCAATTACGCGTATTCAGCGACCGGATGGCTGAAAAAATAAGCAATTTTATTAGCCAAGCGTTTGAAGAGAAACGTCCGGATAAACGGCAGTACAAGAATATTAATAATACGGCAGGGATAATTCAGAGTATCTATAATGCACCGTTACGTTCGTATACGAAAGAAAAATTAAAGGAATTTTTGTTAACACCTCGGTATCTGCCGAAGAGCTTGACGGGGATCAACGAAGAGGTCTACTGCGCAGGGGCAGTCAGAGAATTATTCTATGAAGCCTGGGGGGATGAAATTGGCGCAAACGGCATTGAGGATGGTCAACCGATTGTAAGAGGGGTATCCGGCAATGCCTGGAGAATGGAGGAGAATATTAGAGCCAATGGCGGAGAGATTGTCTGGACTCGCAGAGATAATTCCGATGCAACACATCAGGGAGGTGAATTTGATCCCTCGCAGGTAAAAATAGGAGATGTAGTCGGGATTCATTATGACGATAGTAATTATAATACCGGCAGCCCGCGCCTGCAGGCTATGGGAGAGGAGAATCAGGTTGGCTATACGCATGTGGGATTGGTAGTCGGTATTGATCCGGAATTAGGTCCGATTATCGCGCATTATCTTCATTTGAATTCTGCGCCGGAAACGTTTGCACTGCGCATTGAGGGAGTTTCAACTTTTCTTGATATCCTCAAGCCTCACTTCCGTATTGATTCGATTATGAGACCGGCGAAACTCGATCGTATTAGAGAAGCAAGCGCAGGGCAGGGTTCAACCAGCATGCTTCAGACTGAATCAATACCCTCGCAGGCTGATTTATTTGCGCCTGAAGAGAAAGCGGTTTCGCAGGAAGAGACTATTGCATCAGAGGAGGCTTCTTATGCATTCCGTCAGATGATCGATGAGGAAAGTCCATCAATGCCCGAAGCAGAGCGTGGTGAACTGGCCGATATCTTAGGCCGCTTAAGCAGAGGAGATGCAGTTACCAGGGAGAAGGATGAAGATTTCTATCAATATCTATCTTCCCTCACTCGAGACGGCATTAAGTATGGCGAATTTAATCATGAAACTGGAGAAATTAGCATTGATATCGAAAAATCGCGCCAAGCATACAAGACCGTTGCTCCCGAATTAGCTAAGGCAGATGCATACAAGGTTACCGGTTTTGTGCACGCGCACGAGATACTCCATCAGGTCTTAGATAAGGCGCAAGTTAAGTTGCCTTCAAAGCTTGAAGAATTTCTTGCAGATACCTATGCCAAGAAGGCATTGGGATTAAAACTAGGATTCATGGGATTCTTCGGCAACATCGCAATTGGGTTAGTGGGGTTGCGGATAGGAAGAAAGAACAAATTATTACAGCAGCAGTTGGGGCTTTCCTATGAATCTTCTGAGTTCCTGCTTAATCTTAACCGCGCGGGGGTGGATATTTACCACATTAAGGCAGTACAATCCACAGCTCCTTCTTTTTCGCCGCAAAAAGAAAAGGCTTTCTCGAGCGCTCCTTCGGCTGATCCGGAGATTATAAGAAATAGCCAGGAGTCTTATGAATATTACGATCAGGCTCAGGAATTTAAAGGTGTTGACCTTGAACATTTTGTCTATGCCCGCCGAAGGATTAGTACATTTTCTACCGCAGAGCTTAAAGAGGCGCTCGCGAAACTCGGATTAAATCCGCAGTTAGAGGGGGATGAAGCCCGCCGCGCGATTTCCGGTGCGCTCGTTAAGGGAGGATGTAATAAGAATACCATAGATGCCCTCATTGGATTCAATCCCGATACTCAAGAGAGCACCTATAAGCCTCCGCGGCTTGAAAAAGAGATAGAGTACCAAAGCAGTAATGCCCACGCGCAGAGCATCTACGAAGTAGTCTCTAACAGCATCGATGCGCTTCTGGCGGATAGGGGAGGAGAGATTGGGCAGTTCGGCAAAGGAGTCAAACAAATACTTGGGTGGCTGGCTCCTACAGGCCAGGACCGCGTTGATGTTTATACGCGCGCGCAAGGTGGCACCGCATACCAATTGACCATTCTCCAGGATCAAAAAGGGCAGAGTTACATTCAAATTCACGAAATCCCGATAGACCATTTTCAGGATATTTCTAAAGAGTATAGTGGCAAAAGCATTGAACACGGGACGGTAGTCAGAGTGCATACGCAGAAGCCAATTCCCCAGACGCAAGAGAGCGTTCAGGACGCCGATGCCCCCTCACAGGAAATAATCTCTGAAGGACTACATCGGCGGTATCCTTTCGTAACTCGCGTTGAGATCGATACCCAGATTGGCGACAATCCGGCTACCAAGATAAACGGGTTTAGCGGCAAAGAAGTGATTATTCCCCCCGATGATGCTCCCTACAACCTGAGCGACTCGGCAGGTAGGTCTATTTTTGTACGATTCAGCGGGCACGATATCGCAGTCGTGGATAACGGGGTCGGGATGGATGCGGGAGTCTTAACAGGGATGTTTGCCGGTGGGACCAAGCAACCCAAGGCACTGAGCGCTGACGATGCCGGAAGAGAGCTCTCTAAAGTAAAGGTTGTTCAAGATAGAACCCTGCCTCAGCGGATTTCTTTTGCCCGTAATGGAGAGGTGATTGTTGCCACCGATATCCCTACGGGTATGCATCCTGACGCAATAGCCGAAGGCGGCCTTATGGTCGAATGCGGGCTTCTTTTGGACGTGAATGAAGCGCGCGGAGATATTATCCTGACCGCACCGCAGAATTTCAAGAGCGCTATCTTACGCGCAGCTGAGCAAATTATTACTCATCCTCGGATTTCTGCATATGAAAAAATGCAGTAC
>JAHISH010000295.1 GCA_018818365.1 Candidatus Omnitrophota bacterium
AGAGTACTTTAAGGGACATATTGGAGTATTGGAGAGAGAGGGTGTAAATGAAGATCCGCATAAGTGTAGGAGAATTTAGATTGGGTAAAAGAGAAGAACAGGCACTTATGGAGGTTATTGATTCGGGTAAACTTTCGGAGGGCAGGAAGACTTATGAGTTTGAGAAAGCCTGGGCTGCGTATATCGGCACCAAATACTCCGTCGCAGTCAACTCCGGGACCTCTGCGTTAATCGCCGGCCTTTTTGCCTTGAAAGAGATGTATCATCTAAAAAACGGGGCTAAGGTGCTTACCTCACCCCTTACCTTCATTGCTACTGTCAATGCGATTATGGTGAGAGGGTTAACTCCTGTTTTTGTCGATGTCGACCCGCAGACTTTTGTTATTACTCCTGAAAAGATCAGGGAAGTTATGAAAAGGGAAAAAGATATCGCTATTCTTCTTCCCGTACATTTAATGGGGTATCCGGTAGACATGCACGAAGTCAATCGGATTGCTCAAGAATTCTCCGTGCCTGTCATAGAAGACGCCGCACAGGCGCACGGGACGCTCTTAAAGGGCAAGAAACTCGGCTCTTTTGGGGATCTGGCGATATTTTCTTTTTATATCGCGCATAACATTCAGGCAGGGGAAATGGGGGCATTGACGACCAATAACGCCGTTATCGCAAAACTGCTTAAGAAGATAAAAGCCCACGGCAGGATGTGCGAATGCAATGTCTGCACCCGTTCAAAAGGGATCTGCCCTCCGCTTGATTCTTATAAGGGTAAGGAAGATTTCGATCCCCGATTTTATCATGATATGATCGGTTTTAACTTCAAGATTATGGAGTTCCAGGCAGCATTGGGACTTTCTCAACTTAAAAAAGCCGATGAGATTTTTCAGAAGAGGAATATGAATGTGTTCTATTTAAACGAAGGGCTCTCGGACCTATTCGGAATTCTGCGGCTTCCGCTCTATTCGAAAGATGTCAGTTATCTGGCGTATCCGATTGTCATTGGAGATCCTAAGAAAATAGACCGTTTTACCTTGCGCCGTGAATTGGAGAAGCGGGGGATTGAGACTAGGCCTCTTTTTGGTTGTATCCCTCTTCAGCAGCCGGCATATAGTTTTATGAAGAAAGAGTATCAGGGAAAGTTGCCTCACGCCGAGTATATAGGCAGACACGGGTTTTATATCGGTTGCCACCAGTATCTTAGTAAAAAGGACCTTGATTTTGTGATTAAAGTATTTCACGAAATCTTAGCATAACAGTATGGAACCACTCGTCAGCGTTATTGTCCCGACCTACAATTCCGGCCGAACTCTCAGAGAGTGTTTGAGCGCGCTAAGAAATCAGTATTACCGGAACATTGAGATTATTGTGACTGATTCTTTCAGTAAGGATTCTACTAAAAGAATCGCGCGAGAGTTTACGGATAAGATAATCGATGCCGAATCACTGGCCTTGGCACGTAAAAATGGCGTGGAGTTAGCGCTAGGCAAATATGTTTTGTTCCTTGATTCTGACCAGATTATCGAGCCGGACACGATAGTTTTGAGTGTCGAGGCGTGTGAAAATGAAGGCTATGATGGGGTGACACATTTTGAGCGTTCCAAGATTCATCTCGGTACCTTCGTAGAGAAATTGATAAATTACGATAAGTGGATATTTCATTCCGAACAAGATGATGACCCTATCTATGGGACTGCGGAGCCTCGTTTTTTTAAAATGGAGTTTGCAAAGCGCATTGACTATCTTGATAATCCTCCGATTACCTTTGAACTTGCAATTATCAACCTTAAGATGCAGCAGATGGGGGCGCGGATAAAATTCATTAAGGCGCATATTTATCATTACGAGACTACTACCTTTTGGCAGGTAGCTAGAAAATTCTTCCGATACGGTTTCTATTATATGCCGGCATTAAAGAGATTCCCCAATCTGGTGCTCCACCATAGCGCGCCGCGGCGTACGTACTTTACCTTTAGGGCGCTACGCCATCCTTTTCTCTTGCTTGGCCTTTTTGTGCTTTACGGAGTCAAAGGAGTGGCAACCTTCTGTGGTATCGTGTACTCCACTATTAAATCTTAGATGGCTTCTTCACTTAGCTTTTCTGTGGCTATTTCAACCTTTAACCGTAATGATGATCTAGAGCGGTGTTTAGATTCTCTTTCTCAGCAGACCTTTAGTGATTTTGAAGTCGTAGTTTCCAATGGTGGTGAGCCCGAGGGAGTACGAAGAACAGTAAGTAAGTTTAAAGATCTACGTATTACGGTAGTTGACCAGAAACGGAAAGGTATTGTCGAAGGCCGAAATTTAGGATGGATACACGCCAAAGGTGATGTGGTTTGCCTGATTGATGATGATTTGGTGGTTTCTCCGCAATGGCTTACGCAGATTCGGGAGACGTTTCTTTCAGATGAACGTATAGGAGGGGTGTCGGGGCCGACTATTATACCTACGGAAAGGTTAAAGAATCGTGATTTCGCGCTATTCCTTGATGGATTCAGGGCACATAAGAATCTGCTTTGGAGTTTAATCGGTAAGGCATATTTGACTTTTGTTTTGGAGAATAAGGTTGAAGAAGTGGGGAAGATCCTTAAGAGCGGCGTCTTTACCCCCGGCTCAAATTATCCTTCTTGTCTTGAATTGCCTGGGATACAAGAAGTAGATTATCTAGAAGCATGTCATATGTGCTTCCGCCGTAGACTTCTTGAAGAGATAGGAGGGTTTGATTATATCTATATCGGTACCGGTGAATGGAATGAGCCGGATTTCTCCTTTAAAGTGCGTGAAAAAGGGTATAGACTGCTATTTAACCCTGAGGCGGTAACCTATCACCATATCAGTCAAGGGGGGGTATTTAAGGCCAGGACCAATAGCTTTGAGCGCAGCCAGAATTTCATTTTCTTCTATATGCGCTGGATCAAACCGGATACCCTTGAAAAATTTATGCGTTTTAGCGCGAATCTTTTTTTTATTAATGGTTACTGGGTATACAAATTCATACAGAGCGGCAACCCCGATTGGTTGCGCGGTCTTTACGGAACGGTTTCTGCTCTTTTGGAGGCGAAAAAAGCATGCAGGTTGTGATATTATGCGGCGGTAAAGGTACACGAATGGGGTATAATGGACTCCCTAAGGCGCTTTTCCCAATAGGAGATAAACCTATTCTGTGGCATATTATGAGGCTCTATGCCCATTTTGGGTTTACTGATTTTATACTCTGTACCGGATATAAAGGAGCACAGATTAAACGTTACTTTGCAAATGATAGTCACTGGAATGTTCGCTGTGTAGATACGGGACCTGATACTAATACGGGAGGGCGGATTAAGAGGATCGAAAAATATATTACCGAGAAACTTTTCTTTGCGACTTATGGTGATGGCTTAGCGGACATTAATCTTAGAAAACTTCTAGGATTTCATACTTTTCATGGAAAG
>JAHISH010000034.1 GCA_018818365.1 Candidatus Omnitrophota bacterium
CTTCCTGTTCTCGGTTTCTTGTCCTGACTTCGCGGCCAGTGTCACTAGAATTACCTTCTTGCCTCCTAAGAAAATATGCGACTGCGCAGAAACGCTGAGGCCGCTATCAACAATGATCTTTGCGGGATGACGCCGTGAAAACCAGGAGTCTAAACGGGGATTGTCTCGAAGCACGGTATTGACTCCGACCATGATCCCATCGTAATCCTGACGGATACGATGCGCATAGGTGCGCGCGATATCAGAAGTAATCCATTGAGAGTCTCCTCTTCTGGTCGCAATCCTACCATCGAGCGATTGCGCGACTTTAACCGTGACGAAAGGCATGTGCGTGGTAATATATTTTATAAAAGACTCATTTATATGCTGCAACCGCTCCTCTGAAAATCCCACTTCAACGCGCACTCCATGCCGGCGCAATAATTCAATGCCTTTTCCGTTGTTCTTAGGATTAGGATCGATCATGCCGACTATCACGTGCGTGATCCCACTTTTAATAATGCGGTCTACACATGGCGGGGTCTTCCCATAATGCGCACAGGGCTCGAGGGTAACATATAGCGTGGCACCCTTTGCGCGTTCTCCTGCTTCATCAAGCGCGATGACTTCTGCGTGCGCTAACCCGCTCTTGGCATGGAATCCCTCACCGATAATACGCCCCCGATTTACGACAACTGCGCCTACTAACGGATTGGGAGAGGTCTTGCCTTTCGCGCGTAAGGCAAGCTTTATTGCCTTATCCATATAATCCTGGTGGGAAGGTTTCATCAGCGCTTCACCCTGGCTTCTTTGAGTTTTTCAACCAACTCGTAATCGACTTTTAAAGATCCCATTTTTATCTCCGACTTCGCATCGCCGTGACAATCAGAACCACCGGTCACCAATAGATTATACTTCCGTGCAATACCAAGGTAAAAATTAACCATGGACTGAGAGTGCTCGGGGTAATGAACCTCCAACCCCTGAAGGCCCTCATCGACAAAACGGGGGATCAAATCGTCGTTCTTAAGGATATAGGGGTGCGCAAGTACCGCGATGCCTCCTGCGTCCCGGATTAAGGCAATGGCCTGCGCCGGGCTAAAACGAAAACCTAAGACATACGCGGGGGATTTATCTCCTATATATCTTTGGAATGCTTCGGCAAGAGAACCCACCAATCCTTCCTGAAGGAGGGCGCGCGCCACATGCAGTCTTCCCACTACTCCTTGGCCCGCGAGATCAAAGACGGCTTCAGGACGTAACCCAACCCCGATCCCGTGAAGCTTTTCGATGATTTCTTCAGCGCGGACCTTACGGTCTTTCTTTAATTGTACAAGCGTATCCGCCAACTGCCTATTATCATACTCTAAATAATACCCGAGAATATGTATCTCTGTTCCTTCATAGGCAGCGGTAAGTTCAATACCGGGGATTAACTCCAGATCGAACTTTTTGGCTTCGGTAAAAAGATACGGGATGCCTTCGAGTGTATCATGGTCTACTACCGCGCATGCAGAAAGCCCTACCTTATGGGCTCGGCGCACAAGTGTTTCGGGGGTATAGATCCCATCGGAAAAGATAGTATGAAGATGCAGATCGGCATATTTCACGGTTTTTTTTCTATTCGCACTTTATCCAATATGGCGTTGACAAATTTTCCCGCCTCCACATCAGAATACTTCTTGGCAATCTCTACTGCTTCATTAATGGAGACCTTCGGGGGAATATCGTCACGAAAGAGCAGCTCATAACAACCAAGCCGCAAGATATTCCTGTCCACCACTGCCATACGGTCCAATTGCCAATTCGCGGCATACAGAGTAATCTTCTCGTCAATCAACGAGATATTGTGACTGACTCCCCGCACCAGTTCTTCTGAAAAATCCTTAAGGTCATTCTCAAGAACGCTTTCGGTATACCCCTGCCAGAAGTTCTCGATTGTCGACTCGGGGTTATCCCTGGTTACATCGATTTGGTAAAGAATCTGAAGGGCAATCTCTCGTGCACGTGTGCGCTTACGCATCGGTAAAGAACAATCTTACAATGTCCCCATAAGATTAGCCATTTCTATAGCGGAAAGCGCGGCATCTTGTCCTTTATTGCCGTCTTTGGTCCCGGCGCGTTCCACTGCTTGCTCAATCGTATCCGCGGTAATTACGCCAAAGATCACCGGCACACCCGTACTTAACGATACGTGGGCGATCCCTTTAGCGACCTCAGAGGCAATTAAATCAAAATGCGGAGTGGACCCGCGAATGATCGTCCCTACACAAATAACCGCATCGAATGCTTTTGATCGGGCTAATCCCTGTGCCACCAGGGGAATCTCAAATGCCCCCGGCACCCAACTGACTGTTATCTTCCCTTCTTCCGCACCGTGTCTGACCAATGTATCAATACACCCGGCAAGAAGCTCCTTGGTCATGAAATCATTGAAACGCGATGCCACAACCGCAAATTTCTTTCCTTTCGCAATCAAGTCTCCTGTAATAGTCTTTACCATACCTTCCTCCTTTTCCCTTCTTCTTACTCAATCTCTATATGATGCCCGAGTTTCTCTTTCTTGGTCTTCAAATACCGGTAATTACGCGGATTCGGCTCAACCCCTAAGGGAACTCTCTCTATGACTTTCAAGCCATACCCCTCTAGCCCCACAATCTTGCGGGGATTATTCGTAAGCAGCTTCAATTGGGTAATCCCAAGGTCCACCAATATCTGCGCGCCAATCCCGTAATCACGCAGATCCGGCTTATGGCCAAGCGCCTCATTGGCCTCCACCGTATCCATGCCTTTATCCTGTAACGTATACGCCCGTATTTTATCTACCAGCCCTATCCCCCTGCCCTCTTGATTCATATATAGAATCACGCCTTTTTTCTCCTGCCCGATATACTCCATGGCCTTTTGGAGCTGCCTGCCGCAATCACAGCGCAGAGAACCAAAGACGTCTCCCGTCAGGCACTCAGAGTGTACCCTCACCAGTACCGCCTCATTCTCTTGCCACTGGCCCATACATAAGGCGCTATGCACTTTCCCGTTTGTAGAATCACGATAAAGGATTACACGAAAATCCCCGTACGCAGTAGGCAGATACGCCTGCGCAACTGTTTCGATTAGTTTCTCCTGACGCCTGCGGTATTCGATAAGGCTGGTGATAGAACAAATCTTAAGCGCATGTTTCTGGGAAAAGGTAAAAAGCTGCGGCATGCGGCTCATGCTTCCGTCATCATTCATAATCTCACAAATAACTCCGGCAGGATATAGACCTGATAGTTTCATAAGGTCAATTGCCGCTTCCGTATGGCCTGCGCGGACCAAAACCCCTCCCTTGCGAGAGCGCAGAGGGAAAATATGCCCGGGCCGCATTAAATCTTCCGGCTTGCTATGAGGATTGATCAAGATTTCTATCGTATGCGCACGGTCATATGCGGAGATCCCGGTAGTAATCCCTTGCGCCGCATCCACAGAAATCATCCAGCCGGTCTTATAAGGGTCTTGCGTATCGAAAGGAAATCCCCCCTTACCCATAGGCTCAAGGCCTAGCTGATGCAATCTTTCTTCTTCCATAGGCACACAAATCAGTCCGCGGCCGTACATAGCCATAAAGTTAATATCCGGCGGCCTGGCGAAAGAAGCGGCCATCACCAAATCCCCTTCGTTCTCACGGTCCTCATCATCAACGACGATGACCATCTTTCCGTTCTTAAGGTCTTCGATTATTTCAGGGATGATATTGAACATATAGGTAGACCCTTATTTTACGTTTACTCCGCTACAAACTATAATACCCGAAGAGAGAATCTTCGGGTAGGGGATGTTAATCTTCTCCCTTCTGGACTGTCACCATCGGCTCTGGAATATTACCAGATCTGCCCCCGCAGTCTTGCTTCGCAAAACAATGCTGCGGTGACTCGCGGGCTTTACCGCCGGCAAGGAATCTCACCTTCCCCGAAGATTAATGTAAAAAGTATAGCATAAAAAGTTAACTTGTCAATAGTGATAAATGCTTTATAATTATGGTAAGAAAGGATACTGTCCCTGGACGCAAAAGCATGGAACCTCTGATTAGTCGTGTACATACGCACTTAACCCGGGACCGTAAAACAATTGCGGTCGCAGAATCGTGCACCGCAGGACTCCTGGCGAGCCTTCTTACCGCGCAATCCGGAAGCTCTTCCTACTTTCTTGCAGGAATAATAACCTATAGCAACCACGCCAAAGAAACACTCTTGGGGATATCCACCAGATTAATCAGAGATCAAGGTGCTGTTTCAAAAGGAGTCGCATTAAAAATGGCTTCTCAAGTAAGAACCATCGCCGGATCAGATATTGGGATCGGCATCACCGGGATCGCCGGACCGACAGGAGGATCACCGAAAAAACCGGTAGGAACAGTGTATATCGCTATCTCGACTCCGCGCAAGGAAATCTGCAGGAAATATCGTTTAAAAGGAAATCGGCAGGCAATCCGCCGCAAGGCAGCCTTATTCAGCCTCATGCTGCTAGAGAAAACACTCTAAAATGCGCACCTTTATCGCAATCACACTCCCGCAAGGAATCAAAGAAGCGTTATCGCAGGTACAAAACCAACTCAAAAAATCAGGCGCAGAAGTACGGTGGGTAAAGCCGGAGAACATACACCTCACTTTAAAATTTCTCGGGGAGATTGACGAAGAAACGCTTCAATCGGTATGTGCCGCACTAGAAGGAATCTCCTGCCGACATCGCTTTTATACGGCAGAGATCAGCTCTCTGGGAAGCTTTCCGCGCAATGCCTCTGCGCGCGTGCTATGGGTGGGGATAGAACAGGGAAAAGAAGAAACCGAAACTCTCTCCCAGGCAATTGAAGATGAACTCTCCACAAAAAAAATCCCCCGCGAAGAACGCGAATTCCAGTCCCACATTACGTTAGGAAGGCTAACAAGTAACTTAAACCGTTTCCGACTTATCGAACAATTGCTTCTCGCAGCAAGTAGACTAAAAGAAAATAAACTTTGTTTTCCCGTACGATCCCTCACCTTGTATAAAAGCACACTCTCCCCCGCCGGGCCTGGTTATGAGATCATTCAGGAATTCAGCCTCCAGACAAACTGAAGAATAAGATTCGCATAGAGCGCGGCGATAATATCATCGCACATTATCCCCACACTCCCCTTATATTTCTGTACGAAGCCTGCGGGATACGGTTTGAACGTATCCAGGAGCCGAAAAAGAAAG
>JAHISH010000035.1 GCA_018818365.1 Candidatus Omnitrophota bacterium
ACACTCTTCCCCTGCTCTACAGATGAAATCAAAGCCGCTAAAATAGGCAATAACGCATCCCGCGTAGGAAGCGCCTCCAACAACCTGCCCCCTCGCTCAATAGAAGTCCTTAATAAAAATCCTCCATTGCACTCCCATGAGCCGATCCTCCGGAACGTTCCACTTGCCTCTGCCTTATTCATATTCGCGATCACATACGGAGATCCGATATCGCTGTCCTTCAGATGAATTCCCTGTGCAGCCATCTCTCCATCTATCTCATCATTGCGGCTGTTAGGCACTGCTACAAAATCTAAGTCCAGAAACTTCGCCGTCTCGATATTTAATAAATCACCGGTGATGTATTCTCCCTCTTCGTCAAAGACAAGCGGACGGTCCCCATCTCCATCTAAGCTTACCACCGCATCCAATATGATCCCTCGCGCGCGATATTCTGCTACCCACGTCTCTATCTGCCTACGGGTTGCATCCTTTACCGATTCACTATCTATAGGAATAAATACATCGCTGTATCCTTCCCGGTACACTTCTGCCCCAAGTGCCTCTAATACCTCTCCTAGAATCTCCCTTCCTACCGAAGATTGCTCATAGATCAATACTTTCTTCCCTGCCAAGACTCCCCCCGGCAGGAATTCAAGATATCTGGCAATATACCACTCTCTTGTCTCTGCTCTGCGGTCCAGGCTTACTTTTTCCATCGCCTTGCTGCCTTCCTTGAACATTTCCCTTTTATCAAACAATTCAGCGTCTTCATTATACGCCTGCGTCACATACTCAAGGATTGTCCCTTCATCTCCCTTTAATACCTCTTCTCCCGGCAGATAGGGTTTGAGCCCATTCTCACTATCAGGATTATGGCTGGCTGTTACCATTACACTTGCAAGGCCTAACTGCCGCGCATAATACGCTACCGCCGGAGTAGGTACTTTTCCGCTATTTAATGCGATCCCTCCTGCTGCTGCAATACCTCGCGCCACTGCTGCCATCAATCGGTCCGTAGAATGTCGTAAATCCCCTGCTACCGGCATCATTACGCCCCTCTCCATAAAGCCCTTCCCTATCATATATTCATAAAATCCCTTCCCAAATGCATACGCCACCCGGTCCGTAAGGTTCTCTACCGGGCCACGAATACCACTAGTCCCGAAACTTACCGGATACGCGCGAAGCGGAGAGGAAGAGGTTAACCCAATAGACTCATCATTATCGGAATGCAAAGCGGCAGAGATAATCAGGTCTATTTCAAGCTCTCCTGAGCTGGAATAGATATGACTAAAATCAAAATCCCTGAAACTTGGGAGCCTGTGTAATACCTCAAAGACTTGTGTTCGGCAACTTGCTTCAACATTTTCGCTCATTTGGTAATCAACTGTCTTTTCGCGTAACTCAGCACAACTCTGAAGGTTGCCTATCTGGATAATGTCTTCCTGGGTAAGATTCTTACCATCTGGACCAAGGATCTCAACCTCTTCCTGAGGATTATACCCTATTGGTAAGACAATTCTCGTCTGCCCACCTTGATTGTCTTTAGTACGGTAACGAGGGTCATCGATGCCTGGACGGAATATATCGGTAACCACTTGCCGCCAAAAACCAAGATTGAACGCGCAGATCACCTTATGCACAAAACTACTAATCGCCACAAGACTGAAGACGGTCACCGATTCCACATAGCTATTAATGCAAACCACCTCTCCAAATGTGTCATTTACGACACTATGGATAACCCTCGAACCGGGCAAGAGTATGGTATTTTGAACAACCGAATCTTCAATATAGATTGCCCCTCTGCGTAACCTCTCATCAACACTCTCTCCCGGTAATCCTACACGAGTTTCTCCGTTTGGCTCGATAACAACCCCGCTATCTACCTGCTCTCGGGAAAGCTCTATAGGCAAAAATCCATGGTCGCTTAATATCATAAACCGGCCGATTGCATTATCAGAAATACCGCGGAAGGCACGCGACTGACGCGCATCTAACCAATCCTTCTCTTCTGAAGGAAGCTGGTTATGAGAGCCATCGGCATTAATCACTATACAGGTCCCACACATATCACTGATCATCCCAAATCGTTCATTCATCATATCAATGGGGCGCCGATATGTTAACCATAAGCTGTCCTCTCCTAAATCAACTACCCCAGCAAATTGCTTAGGGCGATTAAAGAACGGCTGATCCCTGTAGAGAAGATAGAATTCCAGCCCTTCTCTTACTCCTTTAGGTTTTGCACCATTTAGTTCTTCTTGTATCGCGGCAGGAAGAGCGGACTGCAAAAGCGGAATGAATTCATCAAGTTGTGCCTTGCGCTCATCCGCGGGGATAGAACGAAGGATCTCTGCAGGAAGAATATCTTCGGGAATATCAATCTGAGATACCCCGTCCATGATTAGTACTATCGGCTGGGTAAACTCCGGATCGAGATCTCTCTTATGTCCGCTCTCTTTGGTAATTTGACCCAGGTCATAAGCGTCGAATAAACCTTTATCCCTCCAAAACTCATAGAGCGCATACATAAGCTGAGCAGACATGGTGAAGGAACCAAAATCAAAACCTAATTCATACCCTTCTCTATCCCACTCCTGCCTGAGCTTCTCAATAATCATATAGCGTCCTGTACTCTTATTCCGTTCGGCATGACGTTTATTACTATAATATCTTTCCATGAAACGATCAGGAGAAAATAACCCCTTCCCGAAATCAGCATGTTCCTTAGCAGTAATACTCTGGCGGTCCTTTCTGATCACGAATTTATTAAACGGCGCGGCAGTCCTGCGTATCCTCCTAAAATCAACGGTTCCGAAACAAAGTTGGCTTGTCCAGAACACATCAATAACCTTCCCCGGATTCGTTTCTGCAAAGATACTGCAATTAAGAATAATCGTCGTCAGCAGGTTGAGCGCAAAAGGCTTCCCGTCTACGCCTTTCATCGTCCCTACCAATTTCTGCGCGCCGCGCGAGTTATGCAACCCTTGTGAAATAGGACTTGCGCGCTCCCCTCTTCCTCCGTTATGGAATACTGCAACTTTTATTTTCCCTTCAAGGATCAGAGCACGTAAATCAATCCCTTCATCTTCCCACGCCATCTGTTCCGCTTGCCGCATTGCAAGCATTTGTCCTACGATCTGTCCCCCGTGTTCGCTTACGACCGTAGAAAGAACAATCACTCGATTACCAACATATTGATTATCAGTTCTAATCCTGTCAAAGATCCTATCAATCCTTCTTTTTTGAAACCATGCTTCTTCGTTCGTGCTCGAAGAAAGAATAATCACATCATATCCCTGATAGGGGGAGGTCGTCAGAAAACTGCGCAAATAATGAATATTGAAGGAGCGAA
>JAHISH010000036.1 GCA_018818365.1 Candidatus Omnitrophota bacterium
CGCCTGGGTCTCCGGATCGCCGAAGCGCACATTGAATTCTAATGTTTGCACGCCATGGTCGGTAATCATAATACCTGCGTACAAGACGCCGTGGTATTCAATCCCCTCTCTCGCCAGGCCATCAATGGTACGGCCTACTACCTTCGACATAATCTCATCAAGCAAGGCCTTGGTGACAATCGGCGCAGGAGAGTACGCGCCCATGCCTCCGGTATTGGGCCCCTGGTCGTTATCAAATATCCTTTTATGGTCCTGGCTTGCGGCAAGAGGAATCACTTCTTTGGAATCAGTGATCACCAATATCGATGCCTCCTGCCCTTTCAAGCACTCCTCAACAATAACTCGCCTGCCTGCCTCTCTAAAAATCTTCTTTTCCATGATATCGACAATGGCCTGTTGGGCTTCATCAACGGTCTTGGCAACCACCACACCCTTGCCCGCAGCTAAGCCGTCAGCCTTGACGACACAGGGAGCGCCGATCTGGGCAATATATTTCTTGGCCTCATCGGCATCTTCAAAGACCTTGAATGCTGCCGTGGGAACTTTATATTTAGCCATTAATTGTTTGGAGAAGACTTTGCTTGCCTCCAACTGCGCAGCTTTTTTGTTGGGGCCGAATATCCTTAAATTACGGTTCTTGAATTCATCCACGATCCCGGCGGAAAGCGCCATCTCGGGCCCGACCACGGTAAGATCGATTCTCTCCTTGCGCGCGAAATCAACGAGGCGCGGAATATCTTCGGCCTTGATATCGATGCACTCTGCGCTCTGCGCAATGCCGCCGTTTCCCGGGGCGCAAAAAATCTTATCCACCAGGCGCGACTGCGCTATTTTCCAGACCAGCGAGTGCTCTCTTCCCCCTGAACCAATTACCAATATTCTCATATATCCTTAGTCCTTTTCCTGACACGCTCAATGTAATTCTATGGATTTTCAAATTACAAAGAAAGACTCCAACAAACGTTCCCTCTTTTGTTCAATCTCAGGATAATATTGAAATGCCGGCAAAAACTTTGTGGTTTCGATTTAAGGCGCATTAGAAATTTTTTGGCCCGGCGTTTCTCATTTGAGTCTGCGAGGAATTACGCCGAACGAAAGCACGCTTATTTGGCGTTAGTCTACAAGCGAAAGTGAAGCGTAAGCCGAAGCAGACGGCAAAAAATTTCAGCGCCGAAAACGAAACCATAAAGTTACTTTCTACTTTCCTTCCTTCTCTTTTTTTAACGGCAAGAAACCCGCCATCTCACCGATTACATTCACCAATTCCGTATTTGCCGGGATAACGATCTTGGCGTTATTCACCAAAGATTTCTCGACGGCTTCAAGCTTCCGTAGCACCTGGGCATTGCCCACAAAATAATGCTCCGCCGCTTCGTTGACCAGCTTTATCGCCTCGGCCTCTCCTTCTGCCTCCAAGATACGCGCCTGCTTGATGCCTTCGGCCTTCTTGATCTCCGCGCGCTTCTGACCGTCGGCAACAGTCTCGGTAGCCGTGGCATAATCTATCGCGGAGATTTTCTCGTTCTCTGCCTTGACCACCTTATTCATCGTCTCCTGCACATCTTTGGGAGGGTCGATTTCTTTGAGCTCGGTTCTTACGATCTCAATCCCCCAATTCGCGGTCTCGCTCTTCAGGGTATTATGCAATTCATCGTTAATCTTTCCGCGCTCGCTGTTCGCCGATTTCAATGTCAGCGTGCCGATAATATTACGCAAGGTGGTGCGCGCTAAGTTAACGATCTGATATTGATAACTAAACACATTATACTGGGAGCTCTTGACGCTCTCCTCATCGGAAATCACCTTAAAATAGACCTGCGCATCCACGCGGGCGTTGAGGTTATCGAAGGTAATAATCTCCTGCGGCTCCGCATCGACCATCTGCTCAGTCACATTGACCAAATAAAGCTTCTGCAAGATAGGGATGATCCAATGGAATCCGGCCAACGCGAAACCTTGGTATTTCCCTAAAAACTCAACCAACCCACGGTGCGTAGGACGCACAATCCGCACCCCCATAAAGAAAATAGCAATAGCGACAAAGACCAATAAAATGATCAACGACATGCGTCACCCCCTTAAGTTACTTCCACTTGCCCTTTTCCCTTTATTGCCTTACCGATTATCCAGCTCTGCACGCGGTGTTTTTTAAGTATCCCGATAACCTTGCGCGTATCCGTAGTAGGCGCAACCAGCACCATCCCGATCCCCATATTCAAGGTATGATACATTTCTTTATCCGCGATATCACCTTGTTCTTGAACGATCCGGAATATATGCGGAATAGGCCAGGAGCCTTTATCAATACGGACATCTACATTCGAAGGCAAAATGCGCGCGATCTTATCGTAAAAAGCCCCGCCGGTAATATGGGCAATCCCGTGTACCGAAGAGCCCAATCTCTGTAAAACAATCCGTACTGGTCTGACATAAATCCTGGTCGGCCTTAATAGCTGGGCGCTCATCGCTTTAATCTGCTTTTGCGAAAGCGCCTTGCGCACTAAAGAAAACCCGTTTGAATGCAGGCCGCTTGAGGCCAGGCCGATTACGGTATCACCTGCTTCTATTCTTGACCCATTGATAATACCTCTTTTCTCGACTACCCCCACGCA
>JAHISH010000037.1 GCA_018818365.1 Candidatus Omnitrophota bacterium
CCTGGAAATGTCTGTCGCTGAAGAGATCGTGCATATCGCCTGCCGCGCCAAACCGGATCAAGCCACCCTCGTCCCTGAAAAAAGACAAGAGGTCACTACCGAAGGCGGATTAGATGTACTCCAAAACTATAAAAGGATTAAACAGGCGATTACCAAGTTAGAAAAACACCGCATTGCCGTCAGCCTCTTTATTGACCCCGACAAAAAACAGATCGCCGCCGCAGAAGACATCGGAGTGCGTATTATCGAGCTTCATACCGGAAGATATGCCGATGCGAAGTCTACACATGAAGCTGATACCTACTTTGCGGAATTAGTCTCCGCAACCAAGTTTGCGCGTAAGAAAAAACTCCAAGTCAATGCCGGACACGGGCTGAATTATTTTAATGTTGCGCGCGTCGCACAGATCAAAGGAATTGAGGAGCTCAATATCGGATACTCTATCGTCTGCCGCGCGGCGTTAGTAGGATTACCGCAGGCGGTACGCCATATGAAAGAACTCATACAATGAAAGTCATCGGAACAGGCGTGGATATTACGGAAGTACGAAGGTTGCGTAAGGCAGCGGAAAAATGGGGTGATGAGTTTCTTAATCGAATCTTCACCGCCGAAGAACTCCTTAACGCGCGCACGCGCGGAAGCCTTTATCAACATTTAGCAGGAAGATTTGCGGCAAAAGAAGCGGTCTTCAAGGCGATGGGGAATGCGACCTTGACCTGGAAAGACGTAGAGATCACGAATGAAAAAGACGGTAAACCCTGTTGCACTATTCATAACGGTAAAGGAAAACAAATAGAGGTGCATATCTCTATTTCACATGTAAAATCCTATGCGGTTGCCCAGGCGATTATTACACAGAAAGCTAAGAGCCCATAAAGGCGATTTCGGGCATGTATTTATTCTGGGAGGTTCGGCAAGATACTCTGGCGCCGCAGTCTTGTGCGCGGAAGCGGCGCTACGTTGCGGCGCGGGATTAGTCACCTTAGGCATTCCAAAAAGCCTGAATGCGGCTTTTATAAAAATAAAACCTAAGGAAGTGATGACCTTACCGTTGCCCGATACAAAAACGGGGGTTGTTTCTGACAAAGCATGGACAGCTATCAAAAACATCTTTAGAAAGACAGACTGCGGAATAATCGGGCCCGGATTAGGAACCGACCCTTCGACAAAAAGATTAGTGCTCAGGATCGTAAAGAATATTACTAAGCCGCTTGTTATTGACGCAGATGGACTCAATGCGATTGCAGGAAATATGGATAAGGTTCGAAGTGCGCGCGCACGAATACACGCGACTACTATCATGACTCCACACGAAGGGGAGTTTATGCGTCTGATTGGGTTAAGTGTGCCTCTTAAGAAAAATCAGAGAAAAGAAGTTGCCAAAAACTTTGTGAAAGCATATAATTGTGTGATTGCGTTAAAAGGCCATAGAACAGTAGTGGCTGACGCACAAGGCAGATGTTTCGAAAATTCAACCGGCAATCCCGGAATGGCTACTGCCGGAAGCGGTGATTGTGTAGCGGGAATGATCGGAGCATTTCTTTGCCAAGGTCTTGACGCATTCAGCGCAACTAAATACGCAGCCTATGTGCATGGCCTTGCAGGAGATCTGGCGGCACAAAGAAAAACGCAGATAGGAATGATTGCTTCAGATATTATCGACTCTATTCCAGAGGCAATCAAATTGTGTTCTTGAAAGATGCGCCGGCGTAGCTCAGTCGGTAGAGCAGCTGTTTTGTAAACAGCGGGTCGGGGGTTCAATTCCTCTCGCCGGCTCCATATACATAAATGAATTCGGGCAGGTACCCAAGTGGCCAAAGGGGGCAGACTGTAAATCTGCTGCACCTGTGCTTCAGAGGTTCGAATCCTCTCCTGCCCACTGTAAATTTTCCTTGTCGGAAAATTTACAGTGGTACTAAAGCGAGCGTAGCGAGGCAGTCCCTCGGCTATAGGCCTCGGGATAATTCACGAAAGATGAACGATGGGAATTAACAAGCGAGGCAGTGAGCGTAGTGCCTAACAGATAGCTTCTGCGAGCGTAGTTCAATGGTAGAACAATAGCCTTCTTAAATGAGCAGACTATTTACGGAGAGTTCGCGACGTAAATAGTAGCGGTGGCTATAGGAAATATGCCGCGTCTGCGAATTTAATCCCGCAATTGTGCTTTTGTGCTGACTGCGGGACAAAGATAGAAGTAATGCGAGCGTAGTTCAATGGTAGAACAATAGCCTTCCAAGCTATATATGTCGGTTCGATTCCGATCGCTCGCTTAGTTATAAAAAGGATAGCAAGTATGAAAAAAGAATTCTTAGAACCGGTGTATATCGACACCTTTGATTTGGATGATGCCTGGTTTCGTTGCCTTTCTGAAATACTTGAGAAAGGGCATGTCTATACCATAACCCGTGGCAGTTACGAAGGGCAAAAACGCCTTGAATTTGATTTCGTGACCGTACGGGTACGTAAACCTCGCCACCAAATAATCCCGATTATCCCCGAAGGCATGAGCATTCCTGCGCCTACGGATATGGATTATATCCAAGGATATTTAAGCTATCTTCTTACCGGCGCTAAGACCGATACCGAAGATTACACGTATGGAGAAAGATTAGTCGATCCAAAAGTGAGAGTCAAAGAGAAAATTCACGGGCAGGAGATGAGTAAGGAAATATCCCTTCAGGTAAATCAGGTAGAAGAGGTCATCAAGATATATAAAGAAAAAGGGGAGGGAACCAACCAAGCGGTCATGGAGATCGGGATGCCATCTGATATTACGCTTGTAGACCCGCCGTGCCTTCGGCTTATCGATACGCGAATCAGGTATGGAAGGCTGCATTTTATCCTCTATTTCCGTTCATGGGACCTTTGGGGAGGATTCCCTTCGAATCTGGGTGGTTTACAGCTGGTAAAGCAATATATGGCTGAAGAAATCGGGGTAGAAGACGGAGAAATCATTGCGGTCAGTAAAGGCCTGCATCTCTATGAGTACGCTTGGGACCTTGCAAAAACCAGGACCAATAAAATGCATCTTCAGTTGGTATAAATAATGCCACAGGGGGCAGCCATGGATACCACATATCAAGACACAGAAAAAAGAGAGTTCGAACGGCAGAAGTTTGTCACCCCTCTTTCATGCAAGGTCTGCAAAAAAGAAACCATCTCTAAAATATTGGAAGGCTATACTTCTGATATCAGCCAATCAGGACTTTCATGCAGTATCCAGGAAAAAGTAAATCCCGATGATATACTCTGGCTTTCTTTTGACCGTGCTACTCTAAACATCTGCGAAGAACTTGAAAAAAAACTTCTTATCTATCAAAACGGGATTATCGCAAAAGTAATACGTATCAATCCCCTCGCAGACTTATCTTTTGAGGTAGGCGTATCTTTTATCACACGGGAAGAGAAGAACGTTTCGAATATTTATCCAAAAATACATTTTCTTGAAAAACATTCGCACGCCTATGAAACGTAATACCACTAATTTGAATATCACCATACTCGGTGACGGCGGATGGGGAACCACGTTGGCAATCCTGCTTCACCAGAAAGGATTTCCCGTCACGATTTGGGGGGCATTTCCAGAGTATATTGAATTCCTACGGGAAAAAAGGATCAATAAGAAATTCCTTCCGGGAATAAAAATCCCCGGGGGCATCACTCTCACCAGTAATCTGCATGCGGCGTTAGATAACACACAGGTGATAATTTTAGCAGCTCCATCTCAGCATGTTCGATCGGTCTTGCGTAAAGTGAAATCCTGCAACTATCCACGTCAAGGGATGTATGTAAGTGTTACCAAAGGGATCGAGATACGATCTTCAAAAAGGATATCGGAAATCATTGCCGAGGAATTAGGGAAAGTAGCTATCGCGGTACTCTCAGGCCCGACTATCGCGCAAGAAGTTACCCAAGGCATACCGACGACCGCGGTCATTGCCTCTGCAAAACCTACCGTCGGGAAGTTTTTGCAGAATATCTTCATGACTGAACGTTTTCGCGTATATACGAATAACGACATCATTGGCGTAGAACTCGGCGGCAGCCTGAAAAATATAATTGCGATCGCCTGCGGCATATCGGACGGCTTAGGATTCGGGACCAATACCAAAGCAGCGCTCCTTTCCCGCGGATTAGCCGAGATTGCGCGCTTAGGGCACGCGATGGGAGCACAACACAATACCTTTAGCGGAATAAGCGGGTTAGGCGATCTGGTGACTACCTGTATTAGCCCTTATAGCCGCAACCGATATGTAGGCCATCAGATCGGCAAAGGGAAAACGTTAAAACAAATTGAATCCCGGATGCAAATGGTCGCTGAAGGTGTCCCTACGACAAAATCCGCATACAATCTAAGCCGAAAGTATGGGATTCAGATGCCGATTACCAAAGAAGTATACCAAGTGCTCTATAAAAATAAATCTCCTCTTGTCGCAGTCAAAGACCTGATGACAAGAGAAAAAAGGAAAGAATAGATTGACGGTACGTTTTGCCGACACGTTATAGATTGCAAAACGGGGAGTAGCGCAGTTTGGCTAGCGCGTTTGAATGGGGTTCAAAAGGTCGTGGGTTCAAGTCCCACCTCCCCGACTAAATTTACCGAGTAACGTTCTTACAAGGAGGGCCGTATGCCATACGCAGGACCTAACAGGAGAAAACATCCCCGCATCAACGGGCGTTTTATCGTATCATATCGAATCCTTGAAGAAGCTGAAAACGTCGATATCAGTCAGAGCAAAAACTTAAGCCTTGGCGGGATGCTTTTGACCACTAACCGATTCTTTGAACCTGGCACGAATCTAGCGATAGAAATACGCCTCCCCTTTGACCCTAATCCTATTATGCTCATCGGACGGGTACTGGAATCAAAAGAAATCACTAAAAACTTGATCTATGATTCACGCCTGATGTTCTTGGCAGTCGATGAACGCCATAAGAAAGTACTTCATCAAACGGTAGATTATTATATTAAGAAAGGATAATTCGTATGGGGTCCCGAAATATTCAGGTAGGGCTTATCGGATTTGGAAACGTCGGTTCCGGGGTAGTCAAAATACTGCTTGAAAGAAAAAAATTACTCCTAGAGAAAACCGGATTGCAGATTACTATCAAGAAGATCTTCGACAAAGATATTGGCTCACCGCGCAACGTCAAAGTTGACTCTGCACTACTTACTAAAAACAGCGAAGAAGTGCTCTCGGATCCCCAGATTGATATTGTGATCGAACTAATGGGAGGCATTAATCCGGCAAAAGAATTAATAATCCAAGCACTTAAGAATGGAAAACACGTGGTCACCGCCAACAAAGCGCTTCTTGCCCAAGAAGGACGCCAGATTTTCGAAGAGGCGCGTTCGCGCGGAAAAAGTGTCTATTTCGAAGCTTCCGTAGGGGCGGGAATCCCCATCGTCAAGTCGCTGAGAGAAGGCCTCGTCGCCAATAAATTCTCGGGGATCTACGGTATCGTAAACGGAACATCCAACTATATCTTGTCGCAGATGTCCCATCAAAGATGCTCTTTTCATGAAGCACTGCGTCAGGCGCAACAAAAGGGGTTTGCGGAACGCAATCCTACCCTTGATATAGAAGGGATTGATTCCGCCCATAAATTGGTGCTCTTGACGTATCTTTGCTTTGGGAAATTAGTTAATCTTAATGAGGTATATGTCGAAGGAATCTCGCGCGTATCCCTAGCGGATATCCAATATGCAAAAGATTTGGGATTCGAAATAAAACTTTTGGCCGTCGCAAAGAAAGAAGGGAATGATTTGGAAGTACGCGTGCATCCTACACTTATTCCGCAGAACCATCTTTTAGCTTCGGTCAACGATGTATTTAATGCAATCTATGTGGAAAGCGACCTCTCCGGAGATCTCTTGTTTTATGGGCCAGGAGCCGGACAGATGTGTGCCGCTTCAGGGGTCGTCTCAGACCTGGTAGACCTAACCCAAAACATCAAAG
>JAHISH010000004.1 GCA_018818365.1 Candidatus Omnitrophota bacterium
GATCTTGATAGGGGCTCACCAAAAGCGTCGAGGTAAAATGCGTATCCCCTTTTTCCTTCGCGGCTCCTGCAGTATACAGAAGCCGAGTCTGCCAACAAAGCACACAGCGTGATTGCTTCTCTTCCCTCATATTCACCGCACGAAAGAACTCCTCAGGATGATACTCCGGATAAAAGACTTCTACCTGCAGCGTCCTACTGAGCTCTTCGACGGCATACCTGCGCTTAAGATATTCCGCACCAGGATGAATATTGGGGTTATAAAAAAGAGCGCTCACCGAGAACCCCTGGGCCCTCAGTCGCTCCAGAGGATATATCATACAGGGCGCACAGCAGGTATGTAGCACTATTTTTATCATAAAATAATTTTATGGTTCTTGCGGGAGCGCACATTAGGATTTTTACGGCAAATGTGCACAAGGAATTACGGCGAGCAAAGGATACCTTGATAACGTAAGTCTTTCCGAGAGAAAGCCGTAAACCGCACGTGCACGGCGAAAAAATCCAGTGTGCGAAAGCAAAACCACAAAATTCACTAAAACAACTCTTCTTGTCTTTCGTATTTTATGCCGAAGTGCTCGTAGGCAAGCTTCGTCGCGAGGCGGCCGCGCGAGGTACGTTTGAGATACCCGGCCTTTAATAGATACGGCTCAACTGTATCCGCAATGGTATCGGTTTCTTCATTCAGACTTGCGGCGATCGATTCAACCCCCACCGGCCCGCCACTAAACGTATCTAACACAAGCCTTAAAACTTTACGATCTAACTCGTCAAGCCCGGCTCTATCAATACCCAACTCATCAAGTGATTTTACGGCTAAGTCCAGGTCGACGCCATTTTTCTTAGCCACCTGCGCATAATCGCGGATACGCCGGAATAAACGGTTGGCAATGCGCGGAGTGCCTCGCGCCCGGCGGGCGACTTCCTCGGCAGCCTGCGCATCTATTTCCATGCCTAAAACTTTCGAAGAGTTCCTGACGATCTTCGCTAAGTCTTCTACACGGTAGAAATCAAGGGCATAGAATATTCCAAACCTGCTGCGAAGCGGCGCAGCTAATAACCCGGTCCTGGTGGTCGCTCCCACTAACGTGAAAGGCTTAAGGTTAAACTTTATCGTGCGGGCAAACTGCCCCTTATCGATCACAAAATCGATCTGAAAATTCTCCATCGCCGGATAAAGGAACTCTTCGACTACCTTAGAAAGCCGGTGTATCTCATCGATGAAAAGGATATCGCCTTCCTCAAGGTTGGTAAGAATACCTATTAAATCTCCCGCACGCTCGATTGCCGGACCGCTGGTGGCGGTAATCTTGGTATTCATTTCATGCGCGATAATATGAGAAAGTGACGTCTTGCCCAAACCCGGGGGGCCGCTTAAAAGAAGATGCTCAAGCGGCTCCTTCCTCTGCGTCGCAGCCTGAAGAGAAACCTTAAGATTATCCACGATCTCTTTATGGCCGACAAACTCAGAAAGTTTCTTAGGCCGCAGAGAAAGATTTACCACAATATCATCTTCGGTTTCTTTCACCTGCCTGCAAGGATTACTGCCCTTTAAGAGGATTTCTCTAGCTTCTTCCGTCATAAGGAATAATATTGTTCTTATTGCGCGAGATCTCTATATCCTGGAACAATCCGCCCTGCAAGACCACGATTTCTTTCATGCGGATCAGCTCCAGAATCGCCAAGAACGTCACGATGACCTCGATCTTATGTTTTGCCTTCTTGAATAACTCCGAAAGACTAACGCGGGAGACCTCCAGTAATAAATGCAAAAGCGTATGGATCTTCTCCTCGATAGTAAATTCGTCTTTAATGACCTCATAGAATACTTCTTTAGGGACATCCTTCAACGCCGCAGAGAAGGCATTGATCAGGTCAAAAATACTTGCCTCAAAATACACCTCTTTATTGCTGCCGACTAGTTCCTTATCGATCTCTGTCTTCGGGCGCTTAAAGACTTCGCGCTGCTGGGTCTCACGCTGCCGCAGAGTCTCGGCAATCTCTTTGAGCTTTTCATACTCAAGGAGGCGCTTCACTAATTCCGCACGCGGATCATCTTGTGCTTCCTCGGGGCTAAGCGACTCTTCCGCGGGTAAGAGCATCTTTGATTTTATCTGCAGCAAGCTTGCCGCCATTACCAGAAACTCACCGGCGATATTCAGATCCAACAGCTGCATAAGATTAAGGTATTGCAGATATTGATCGGTCACCGTGGCGATCGGGATATCATAGATATTAAGATGGTCCTTCTTCACTAAATATAATAATAGATCGAGAGGCCCTTCAAATATATCAAGCTTTATCTTATATGCCATGCTCTTTTATCCCTACAATATCCTTTACCTGCGCAATCGTCTCCTGGGCGACCCGCAAGACCTCAGATCTGCCTTGCGCGAGTATCTGTAGAATATCATTTTTATTCCTTAAAAGCTCTCGCCTCTTCTCTTGTATCGGTGCCAGAAAAGAGACGATGCGCGATGCCAGGTCTTTTTTACACTCCGTACAACCTATCTTTGCCTGACGGCAGAGCGTATTGATCTGCGGCTTCCTTTCCGCCGCAAATACCCCGTAATAACTATGCACATTACATTTATCCGGATGCCCTGGGTCGGTGAGCTTGACACGGGCAGGATCGGTGAACATATTCTGGACTTTTTTACGTATCTCCTGCGGCTCTTCGGAAAGGGCGATGAAATTATTATAGCTTTTGCTCATCTTCCTTCCGTCTAACCCTAAGAGCCGCTGGGTATTGGTAAGCAGTGCTTTGGGGTCAGGGAAAACTTCCTGATGATAAAGATTATTGAACTTCCGGGAGATCTGCCGTGTTAATTCTAAATGCGGGAGCTGATCCTCTCCTACCGGAACCACCTCTGCTTTATAAAGGAGTATATCCGCAGCCTGTAATACCGGATACCCTAAAAAGCCGTAGGTACTTAAATCGCGATTGGTAATCTCGCGCATCTGCTCTTTATAGGTGGGGCACCGTTCCAAAAGGCCTAACGGGATAATCATAGAGAAAAACATATAGAGTTCCAGGTGCTCTTTGACCTGAGACTGTACGAAAATCCGGGCTTTTTGGGGATCGACGCCGCAGGCAATCCAATCGACGACATTATCGATGATATATTCAGAGATGCCTTGGGGTTTCTCGTACTCCGACATCAGCGCATGCCAATCCGCAACCATAAAATAGCATTGGTACTGGTCTTGCAGCCGGACCCAATTCTCCAACGCCCCCACCAAATGCCCCAGGTGGAGCCTGCCCGTCGGACGCATCCCGCTTAAAATACGCTTTTTCATATTAAATAGTGTGCGATTGCCGGAAAACTTCTTTTTTAACGCAGAAGGCCTCTTTCTCTGGATAAGACCGACCACAGAAAAGATTTTACCACGGCCTCGCTATAACGTTCTCAGTATCTTCTCGATTCCGAACCCTTCAACCGTATCGCCTTCCTGCATCGCGTCATAGCCTGCGAAGGTCATGCCGCACTCAAACCCTTCGGAGACATCACGCACATCATCTTTGAAACGCTTCAATGAAGAAAGCTTGCCTTCAAAGACCACTTCCCCGTTTCTGACCAAATTTACCATGGTGCTGCGGTTAAACTTTCCTTTCGTGACAAAACACCCCGCCACAAGGCCTGACTTCGACAGCTTGAAGACTTTACGCACCTCAGCCCTGCCGACAAAGATTTTTTTCAATTTCGGCTCCAGCATCCCCTCTACCGCCGCTTTGATATCATTGGCCAACTCGTAGATAATATTATAGGTGCGTACCTCGACTCCCTCTTTGCTAATCAGATCCTTCGCCCGGTCATCAGCGGTCACATGAAAGCCTAACACCAACGCATCGGAGGCAATCGCCAAAATGATATCAGAGGAATTGATATTGCCGACTCCCGTATGGATGATATTTAACTTTATTTCGGAGACATTCAGCTTCAATAAGGTTTCTCGGATTGCCTCTAAAGAACCCTGCACATCCGCCTTCAAGATAATTTTTAGTTCCTTGATCTTTCCCTCTGCAATCTGGGCATGCAGGTCTTCAAGGCTTATCCTCTGGACCGACCTCATCTGCTTTTGTTTCTGTCTCTCCACGCGCAATTTGACGATCTCTTTTGCCTGCTTCTCATCCTTCACCGCAAAGAATTGCTCTCCTGCCAGAGGAATTCCTGTCAACCCCAAAATCTCCACGGGCATCGAGGGTTTGGCGGAAGTCACCGAATGCCCTCGGTCATCAAACATCGCGCGTATCTTTCCAAAGAAGTTGCCTACAATAATATTCTCGTTTAAGTGGAGCGTGCCGTTTTGAACTAACAACGTCGCCACCGGCCCCCGTCCTTTCGACATCTTTGCTTCGACCACCACCCCTTTGGCCAGGCGCGTAGGGTTGGCCTTGAGTTCCAACATCTGCGCTTCCAAAAGAATCATCTCCAAAAGCTTATCAATGCCCTCGCCGGTCTTTGCCGATACCCCCACGGTAATAGTCTTTCCTCCCCAATCTTCGGGATTAAGGTCACATTGCGCAAGCTGTTTCTTGACCCGATCTAGATTTGCTTGAGGTTTATCAATCTTATTGATCGCCACCACGATAGGAACCTCGGCAGCCCGGGCATGGTCAATGGCCTCTTCGGTCTGCGGCATGATGCCGTCGTCCGCAGCCACGACTAATACGACAATATCGGTAATGCGGGCACCACGCGCACGCATGGCGGTAAATGCTTCATGGCCCGGCGTATCTAAAAACGTAATCTCTCCGTGAGGAAGACTTACACGATACGCGCCGATATGCTGAGTAATGCCGCCATGTTCGGAATCCACCACCTTGCTATTTCTGACCGCATCCAATAGCGATGTCTTGCCATGGTCAACATGCCCCATAAACGTGATGATGGAAGAACGCATACGCAATACCGATGCATCATCTTCCTCATCGTGAATACGCAATACCTGCTCTTCCTTCCCGGCGGCTTTTTTAAGAGTACACCGGTATTTCTCGCAGAGCTTCGCAACTACTTCTTCTTCCAAACTCTGGTTAATTCCTACCATAATTCGCATATCCATCAATTTCTTAATAATGACGGAAGGCTTCTCCTGGAGCTTTATCGCAAGATCTTTTACCGTAATAGGAAGTACCAACTCCACTTCCTTGAAATCATCCTTCGGTGCCGCGGCCACGGGAGTCTCTTCTTTTTTGACCTCCGGGACAAAAAACTTTTCCTGCGCAACCGGAGCCTTTTGGTGCACCACAGAAGGAACCGGCGGTGAGGAGATCGGTTTCGCCGAAGGCACACGCTGCACCGGCGCCACAGGAACCGAAGGCGTAATTTGCGCATGCGCAACCGGTTCCTTCTCCTGAATGGTCTTTGCCTTAGGAAGAGCGGCCTTCTTAACTGCCGGCTTAGGCTTCTTTACCGCAGCTGCGGAGACCTTCTTGGACTTAGTCGTAGTTTTGGCCTTCGAATGATCCTTCGTGGCTGTCGGCTTTTTGGCCTTTATTGCCACCACCTCTTCCTTCTTCACCGTCTTCTCTTTCTTATTCTTAGTAATGGGCATAGTCTATCCTTCCGGTTCTACTTCCGCGACTCCACAACCGATCCTTTCAAGGCACGGATGAGTCCTGGTCGCTTTACGTATTTCGCTTTGAAAAACATGGGATCAAAAATCCGAGACGCTTCATTCTTTATGCTTCTTTGCTTCGTCAATAATCTTCTCCGCTTTCTTCTCTCCTATCCCTTTGACCTGCGTAAGGTCCTCAACGGTAGCCTTGAGAATATCTTCTATACCCTCGAAACCGGCTTCCTTAAGGCTCTCTTGCGTCTTCTCACCGATTCCGCTTAAGAGCTCAAGGGAAAGCTTGGTTTTCTTTTTCCTCGTTTTCTTCGCGCTTTTCTCGGTTACTTCTTCCGCGCCTGATTCTTGCGTGGCAAGGGATTCCTTCGCCTCCTGAGCACCGGCGACCATCGCCTTGGTACGTATATCAAGATCCCAATTAATTAATCTTGAGGCAAGCCGCACATTCTGGCCGTGTTTTCCTATCGCAAGCGAAAGCTGGTCATCTTCAACGATCACCTCTGCCTTCTGCCCTTCTTTATTTAACTTTATCTCCGCGACTTTCGCAGGGGAGAGTCCCGCTTTGATATATTCTTTTATATCGTCATTGTAACGCACAATGTCGATTCTTTCACCATGTATTTCATTGACGATATTTCTGACACGGTTACCGCGCATACCCACGCACGCTCCCACGGGATCGACTTTATCGTTCTTAGAGAAGACCGATATCTTGGTGCGTTCACCCGGCTGCCGGGCAATGGCCTTGATCTCCACAATACCCTCATATATCTCGGGAACTTCTAATTCAAAAAGCTTCTTCACGAAATTATGATGCGCGCGGGAAAGTACAATCTGCGGCCCTTTGCTCTCCTTGCGCACCTCCAGAATATACGCACGCACACGCTGCCCCTGTTTAAACTCTTCTTTGGGGGATTGATCCCGCTTTAAAAGGACCCCTTCCGCTTTCCCTAAAAGATCAATAATCACATTTCCCTTCTCAAAACGATAGACCGTGCCGCTGACGATCTCTCCTACCCTCCCCTGGAATTCGTGGAAGATCACGTCTTTTTCCGCTTCACGCATCCTCTGGATAATCACCTGCCGCGCGGTAGACGCCGCAATACGCCCGAAATCCATCGAAGTAATCTCTTTGCCGTTTAGAGAGGCATGGAATTTACCCGTCTGGGGATCCAGCTTAATAGTAATTTCCTCATCAGGCTTGACATCGATCACCTTTTTTGCCGCGGTCAACAACGCGCTTTCTACCGCTTCAATCAGGACCTCTTTCTTAATACCCTTCTCCCGCTCAATCTGTTCAATAATCCCTATTAATTCTTGTGTCATAGATTACTCCTTATTATTGCTTCGCGTGACTACTCAATCAGTTGTTTGGCTTTATTGATATACGTAAGAGGGATCTGCAGGGTCCGGTCTTGACACGCAAGACTGACCTGTTCTTCGGTGACCTGCGTAATTACTCCGTCCCATTCGACTTTTCCCTCGACTGCGGTATTCAGGAAAAATTTCACCATGCGGTTCTGGCAACGAAAAAAATCGTCCTTGGTCTTAAGCGGCCGGTCGATTCCGGGAGAAGATACCTCTAAAAGATACCCTCGCGGAATGATATTCTTTTCATCAAGCAGCGCGCGTATCCCTTTGTTAACCTGCGCGCATTCTTGTATCGTGATACCTCCTTCGGGCCTATCCACTAAAATACGCAGCACCAGGTCGCTGCCTTCATAATGAGAGAGCACCTCAAATAACACGAGGCCTTGTTGAGCCAGGTATTCTTTCGCAGTCTTTCCGATTTCCTGTATAATGGCGTCTTTTTCCATAAGCTCTATGCCTTCGCTATTCTTCGGCCTCCCCTTTTTTCCCGTCTTCGATTAACGCGAAGACCTCTTGTACCATCTCCTGCAACGGCCGCATGCGCCTTTGCCTCGTACGGCGGACCTTCAGCTCAATCATCCCTTTCTCCAGAGATTGACGGCCGATAGTAACCTGAAGCGGGATGCCTAAAAGATCCGCGTCCTTAAACTTTACCCCCGAACGCTCATCACGGTCATCAAGAAGGACCTCAACGCCTCGTGCACTAAGCGCCGCATAGACTTCTTGCGCAGACTCCATAATGCGCGCATCAGTCGTATCTAACGGTACTACCATGACCGGATAGGGGGCGACTTCATACCCCCAGATAATGCCGTCCGCATCATGGTTCTGTTCGATGATTGAAGGGATCAAGCGCGAAACTCCGATACCATAACAACCCATGATCACGGGATTCTGCGCGCCTTGGGCATCGAGAAAGGATGCGCCAAGGACTTGGCTATATTTTGTCCCCAATTTAAAAATATGCCCCACCTCGATGGTATTCTCCTTCTTTGATGCCGCGTTGCATTTCGGGCACAAGAAACTCTTCTCCTCTTTGAACCCTTGGGCGAACGCACACTGCGGACATACCCACACGATATCTTCTCCGTCCGCCGCAGGCACCATAAACTCATGCGAAACCTTTCCTCCCATAACCCCGGAGTCGGCTTCGGTAGTCACTATCTGCAATCCACAACGCTTAAAGATTCTTTGATACGCATCATACATCGCCTGGTAATTGCGCGCCAAGCCCTCTTCATCCTTATCAAAGCTATAGGCGTCCTTCATAATAAATTCACAGGCCCTGATCAGGCCGAAACGCGGGCGGATCTCATCACGGAACTTAGTCTGGATCTGATATAATAAAATTGGAAGCTGCCGGTAACTGGATACGTGCGTACGCACTAACTCCGTGATGACCTCTTCATGCGTAGGCCCCAAGACGATATGCCGGTTCTTACGGTCGACGATTCGGATCATTACCTCGCCGATATCTTTATCTCTTCCGGAACGCTGCCATAACTCCAAAGGCTGTAAGGCCGGTAATAAGACCTCCGCCGCACCGCAGGCGTCCATCTCCTGTCGGATAATACTTTCAATATTATTCAATACACGAAGCCCCAAGGGTAAATATGAATACGCCCCTGCCATCAGCATCCTCACCATTCCCGCGCGCAATAGTAACTGGTGGCTTATTGTCTCTGCTTCTTGGGGATTCTGCCGTAACGTCGGAATTAATGACCTTGACCAATACATGGGAAGTGTTAATCCTTTCTAAACAGATCTGCGGATAAAGAAACTCCTCTATTCTTAAACGCCTGCGCAAAAACGGGAATAATTCCTGTTGCCTTCCATCTTCCCCTTACTTCTGACTCCTTTTCCACCGAATCAATGTCATAGACAAAAAGGTCTTCTAAAACTATCTGGCCGTCCCGGATCCCATTGGTCTGAGTAATATGGGTGATCTTACGGCTGCCGTCAAGAAGCTGTTCGTGTTGGATAATAAGATTTATCGCGGAGGAGATCTGCCGGTAAATCGCCTCAAGGCTCATTCCTAATCCGGAGATAAGCATCATCGTCTCTAGACGATGGATCACATCAGAGGGAGAACTGGCATGAATAACCGCTAATCCTCCCCGGTGTCCTGAACACATTGCCTGAAGCATGTCAACCGCCTCCACCCCTCGCACTTCTCCTAAGATTATTCTATCCGGACGCATGCGCAGCGAATTGATAAAGAGCTGCCGCAAAGAAATCTCCCCCTTGCCTTCGATACTGGGGCCTTTCGCCTCAAGCCTGACCACATGGTCCTGCGAAAGATGTAATTCCGCCGTATCTTCTATTGTCACGATACGTTCGCGGTTGTTGATATAGGAAGAAAGCACATTGACCGTCGTGGTCTTTCCTGACCCCGTGGCCCCCGAGAATATGATATTTACTTTCGCCTTAATACTTCCGACAAGAAACTCTGCCATGCGCGCATCCATAGTCGATACATTCACGAAATCTTCCACCCGGGAGAACTCTTTCAAAAATTTTCTAATGGTAATCGCCGGGCCGTCAGCCGCCAACGGAGGGATAATAATATTCACTCGCGTGCCCCCTTCCAGGGCAACTTCGGTATAGGGATTAGCCTCATCCACGTGCTTACGCGTTCCTTCCAGCATGCGGTAAATAATACACATGAGCTGTTCGTTGCTTTCAAAAGACATATCCAGAAGTTCTTTCTTTCCCCGCTTCTCCACAAAGACCTTTTGGAATCCATTGATCATTATCTCGGTAATATCGGGGTCACGTAAAAGTTTCTCTAAGGGCCCCAGCCCCACGACATCATCGAGTAACTCCATCACCATCGCTTCTTTTTCCTCTACGCCAAGGTCCCGGCGCGGACGGTTTAAAATCCCTTCAATAATAGTCTTTATCTGTTGCTGTGATTCCTCCTTATTAAAAGCCCCTTTTTCAAAGAGATACCCGTGCTGAGTGAAAAGAATCCTGCGGATTCTATCCTTTAGTGTGCCGTCCATCTGACCCTCCGCTTCGCTTAAGCAGCGCCTTGACGCAGTCTGCAAATGCAATTTTTTTAACCGCCGTGCCCTTTACAAAAAACATCCCCTCTTTCTTCCCAAATGCGATACCGATATCCGCTTCACAGGCCTCTCCGGGCCCATTGACCATGCACCCCATTACCGCAATCTTAGAAGGAGCACCCGGTGTATACTCCTGCGCAGATAACCCCTTCTCTAAATCGCGCACCGCCTTCACCAGATCAACTTCACAGCGGCCGCAGGTAGGACAACTGATGATCTCCGGACGGAACCGTCGTAATCCTAATGCCTCCAGGATATCCTGCGCTACCTTTACTTCATGCGCCGGGTCGTCAGTCAAAGAAATTCGCAGCGTGTCGCCTATTCCTTCTGATAAAAGTACTCCTAAGGCAATACTGGACTTGACTATCCCGCTCTCCGGTGCGCCGGTGGCAGTCACCCCTAAATGCAAAGGGTACTCACAAAGCCGGCTGATCTTTCGATACGCCTCAATCGTTTCTGCGACCCCGGAAGCCTTCAGCGAAAGCACGATATCGCGGAAACGCATCTTTTCAAAAATAGAAACATACTGCAATGCGCTTTCTGCCATCGCAGATGAAAGAGAACGCTGCCGCAAACCGCGACGGCGGTTGACTGATCCGGAGTTTACCCCTATACGGATAGGGATCTTTCGTTCACGCGCCACCGCAATAATCTCACCTATATGCTCTCTTTTACCGATATTCCCGGGATTAATCCTGATTTTATCGGCTCCGTGCGAAATCGCCAAAAGCGCAAGACGCCAATCAAAGTGAATATCTGCAACAAGCGGAATCTTAATCCTTGATTTTATCGTACGCAACGCGGCGGCATCCGCATTATCCTTTACCGCCACGCGGATAATCTCACACCCGGATTTCTCTAGAGCCTGAATCTGCGCAACCGTCTTGGCCACATCCGCAGTCTTGGTCTTGGTCATCGACTGTATCGCAAGGGGGTGATTCCCCCCTATACGCAGGTTCCCGATTGCGATAACTTTTGTCTTACGGCGAATGATCTTCATAGGTGAGTACCTGAACCTTCCTTAACGGAAGAAAAACTTAGAGATCTTATCTCCGAAAATCCTCATAATATCATTATAGGTAGCCAGAACCGCCAGGGTAATGATAAAACTGAATCCCACTTTATTTACCACGCGTTCGGTCTTGGCCCCAAGCCCTTTTCCGCGTATCTTTTCCACTGCTAACAAAAAAATATGCCCTCCGTCAAGCACCGGCAGAGGCAAAAGATTAAATAGCCCCAGGCTTACGCTTAAAACTGCAAACAGGTGTAAAACCGCAATCAAGCCCATACGCGCAACTTTCGAGGTAATAAAGAATATCCCTAACGGCCCCGTGACGGAATCTCTCAGAGACAATTGACCTGAAATGATTCGCCATATCCCTAAGTACGTCATTTTGGTAATATCGATGGTCTTGCGCGAGCCCAATATACAAGACGCAAAGAAACCGTGGCGCACCGTGACGACCTCATCAAACGGGGTAACTCCTAATATTCCCAGTGATTGTTTCTTGCCGAACGAATCTTCAAAATCTTTTTTGATTAACGGAACATCCGCCTGAAACTCTCTTCCCTCTCGCTCCACCGTAATCCGTACTGAAGAAACATCTTTGATCTGACGTATCGCGTTCTGCAATTCATCCCAATACTTTACCGTAGTGCCTTCTATCGCCAGTATCCGATCCCCTTCTTGAATACCTGCTTGGGCAGCGCCGAAACCTTCAAGCAGCCCCCCTACCTTAGTGGTCAACGAAGGATATCCCACGAAGAAAATAAACCAAAATAATAGGAACCCTAAGATATAGTTAAAAAGAGGGCCTAAGAAAATAATCTGGAATCGTTTCCCGGGAGGCTGCGCGAAATACTCGTCAGGCTTTCCCTGATAATCCTGGAGATTATCCCCTGCTAATTTCACATACCCTCCGAGGGGGATCGCGCTGATCTGATATTGGGTGTCTTTGTTTTTTCTCTTCCACAAGACCGGGCCTACTCCAAGAGAGAACTCTTCAACTCGTACCCCCACTCTCTTGGCCGCAAGAAAATGGCCGCATTCATGCACCATCACCAAAATCCCCAAGACTAAAATGAATAATAAAAAAGTCAGCATACCCTATTAATGCGCACGCGAGATTACCTCGTGCGCTTTTTGCCGGGCCCAGGTATCTGCGGCGTAGATTTCTCCAAGCCCGGGATTTCTCACTGTCTTATGCCCGCGCATCACTTTCTCAACTACCTGCGCGATTGCCACAAAAGAAATTCTTCTCTCTAAAAAAGACCGCACACACACCTCATTAGCGGCATTTAACACACACGGCATCGTCCCTAATGCGTGCGCTGCCTGATAGGCAAGGCCAAGACAAGGAAAACGCTTCACACAAGGCCGTTGGAAATGGAGTGCCTGCATGCGGTAGAAATTCAATACCGGGAAACGATTGGCTATGCGCTGAGGATAGGAAAGGGCGTATTGAATGGGAATGCGCATATCCGTTGCCGAAAGCTGCGCCATCACCACCCCATCAATAAATTCCACCATCGAATGCACAATCGCTTCAGGATGTATCACCACCTTTACCTTCTTGCTATCCACCCCGAATAGCGCCATCGCTTCCAGAAGCTCCAATCCCTTATTCATAAGCGTCGCAGAGTCTACCGTGATCTTCTTCCCCATTCTCCAACGGGGATGTTGTAAAACACGCGCAATCGAAACTCCGGGCAGCGCCTTACGCGCCAATGTGCGCAACGGCCCGCCGGAAGCGGTTAAATATATCGTCTTCAGGCGCGTGGGATCTTCTCCTTCTAAGCATTGCCAGATCGCGGATTGTTCGCTGTCTATTGGCAATAGAGTAACCTTGTATCGACGCGCTCGTTCCCTCACCAAGGGACCAGCCATAACCAACGCTTCTTTATTGGCCAAGGCGATCTCTTTTTTGGCTTCAATCGCTTTTAATAATGGCGACAATGCCCCTGCGCCGCTTACTGCGATTAATACTTGGTCTATGGACTTCTGGCATACAATCTCCTCTAACCCCTCTTTCCCCACATAGAGTTTTACTTTCCGTGGCAAGAGCGGCCTTATCCTTCTAGCAGCATCGTAATCCACCACATTTACCGATAAAGGCCGGAATTCTTTAATCTGCTTCAACAATACCGCAGTATTGGAATGAGTACTTAAAGCCACCACCCGGAAGCGTTCAGGTAAATGCCTTACCACCGCTAACGTACTCTCTCCGATTGACCCCGACGAGCCTAAGAGCGCGATTGACTTCATCTTAATTTTTGATCACGCTTAAGTAAAAATAAAATGCCGGTGCAGTAAAAAGCACGCTATCGATGGTATCCAAAACGCCGCCTAATCCCGGGAAAAGCTTTCCCGCATCCTTAATAAGACAATCGCGCTTGATCATGGATTCGAAGAGATCTCCCAACTGCGCCATGATGCCGAAAAAGATACCCATCACCATTAAGTGGAAATAGGTGAAATGCAAAAAGGGTTTACAAAGAAGCGCCCCCCCGATGCTAAAAAGGAACCCCCCTATCGAGCCTTCGATGGATTTCTTGGGGCTGATCAAAGGCACAAAAGGAGTCTTCCCGCAGCGCATCCCTACCACGTATGCGCCGATATCCCCTAACTTAGTTATCAAGAGTATCGCGGAAAGATACCCTATATCCATAGCCCGTATTTTTATCAGAAAACTAAAAAACCACGAGATGTAAATGATGCCAAATATGGTCGTGGAGATATCCACGATGACACCGGTAGTCCCTTGCCTCCTGAATTGCATCAAGAACAGGAATAACAGCATGGAGACGATAAAAAACAATTCCCAGTTCTTTGTCGGCTCAAAACGGAATATAATCGAAAGGGGGATAATCGCTCCCAAGCCTATCCCGACATATTTAAAACTACGGATGCCTTTCTGCTTGAGCATCCCAAAAAACTCATAGAGCCCTGCGATAATAAAACACATCACCGTGACGTAGAACATCCACTCGATAAAGATCGCGCTCACAATAACACCGACCAGGAGTATCGAACTAATGATCCGTTTAAGAAACATGCACTCTCCCAAACCTTCTCTCGCGCCGCTGGTACTGGGCAATCGTTTCCTCTAAGTCCGGCCGCTTGAAATCAGGCCAATACTTTGGAACAAAATATAACTCCGCGTAAGAAAGCTGCCAGAGCAGAAAATTACTAATGCGCATCTCGCCGCTTGTGCGCACTAAAAGATCCGGGTCTGGAAGCCCCTCGGTAAAAAGATAATCGCTAAATGTCTCCACCGTCAGATCCTCAAGGTGCGCCGTGCCTTGCTGCACACGCCGCGCAAAGCGCTTTGCCGCCTCAACGATCTCCTGCCTGCTGCCGTAATTGATCGCCAGGACCATCACCAATCCGGTATTATCTTGCGTTTTACGCTCTGCCTCCTTCAATTTCTTTTGCAGATATGAAGGAATCGGGGGCCCCTGACCGATTATTCGTAGGCGTACGTTATTCTTGTCAAGCTCTTTGACCTCACGCTCTAAAAACAGCTGAAGATACCGCATTAAGACGGTGACCTCCGCTTTTGGCCTACTCCAGTTCTCGGTAGAGAATGCAAAAAAAGTCGCAACCTTGATCCCTAATTCTCCCGAAGCCCTGACAATCTCCCGGACCCGCTCGATACCTTGACGATGGCCGGCCGTGCGCGAAAGCCCTCTGGCCTTAGCCCATCTGCCGTTTCCATCCATAATAAAGGCGATATGCTGCGGGATATTGTGTGTATCGAGCATTTCGTAACTGGTAACGTATTTTTATATGTAAGGGACAGGGTGAGTAGTGGGTAATGAGTCGGGTTGTGGGAATAA
>JAHISH010000038.1 GCA_018818365.1 Candidatus Omnitrophota bacterium
GCATGGGCGTATCCTTTCTGGTTAGGGCTCTGTCAGGCCCGGGTTGATAAGCTTTCCAAACAGAAAGATACGCCTTTTTTAATTACTGTAAAGCTAATTTACACACAATTCAGTATACTACCTTTCTTTGCGATTGCCTTGACAATTCTCCTATAGTATGGTAAACTTTATCAATATTCTGGATTTTACCGGTGTCCTTATAGGGAGGAAATAAGGACATTTGCCACGGTAAGCAATAGATTAGAAGCCGGTTGACTATGGGTCGTCAACTGGCTTTTTCTTTCTCATGAAATGAAAACGTTTTCAAAAGCATTTCTTAACCTAATAATCCAGGAGAGTTGAAATGAAAAAAAGACTTGAGAAAGTATTTTCGTTGGTATTAACACTAAGCTTACTATTCCAACAAGTCGGGTTTGCCCAGGTTGCCATTGATCTTAATCTGGCAGGATACCTGCCTTCCAGCATTACCTCTGCTGCAATAGAACGATTCCGTCCTCTGCATATGCGTTATTTTGCCTATGACGGCGCGCAATTTAAGCTTCTTTTGGACAAAGGTGATATCAAAGATATCCGTACTTTTGAAGTAAAGCAAGAGAGCAAAGAACTCTTTGAATACTTTTTAACCGGGATTACCCTCCCCAACGAGTGTTTCTGGGTTAATTTGCGTCCCGATTCTTCAGAGCAGATTATCGACCCATATTTAGAACAGACTAATATAGGTAAAGTACTCTTAGAGTCAGACGTACAGTTAAAGAAAGATACTGCCGCGTTTACTTCTCCGCAGAATCCCAAAGGAAAACTATACTGGGAAAAACTCTATAAGAAGGCCTACCAGATTTTCGGAACTGATTCGATTAGTATCCCCACGCTTACACGCCCCTGGATTGTTCCCAACGACGTGCTTATTCGTTATACCGCTGATAGCGCGTATGTGTACAAAGCCACTCTTAAAGTAATGTTGGAAGCCGATTATTTAAAGAACACCAGAACACCTGGGCACCAGAGCACCAGTGAGAGTACCTATAGCTTCGAAGACGTACGCATGAAGGAACTCAATGAATATTCTTCCCAACTTATCCGCGAATTAATCATCCCTGAACTTAATAAAGAAGTAAATACTTCCAAACGCTACGCCCAATTAAGACAGGTCTATTTCTCTTTAATTCTGGCGCAGTGGTTCAAGACCCATTTTCGCGGTTCTTCCGGAAAGTATGCCTCCCTGATCGACTCTAAGAATCTTGCAGAATTGACTTCTCCTGAACACTGGTCAAAAAACACTTATTTTAAATATTATCAGCAATCATTCAAGGATGGCGAATACAATATACAGACACCTGTCTATACCGTCGCAGGACAGACCATTCGTAGTTATTTTAGCGGCGGCATTACCTTAACATCCTCATCTCCGGTAGGTATTCTCGGCGGAAATGGCGCTTTCGAGGCAGCGCTCGATAAGACAGGAGTAGGCGCAACAATAGATCCCAAGGGAGAAATCACTATTGCGGTACCAAACCAAGAAAACAAAGCTACTTCTTCACCGATTAGTAAAAAAGAAATACTCGTAGATCTCCCAGGACTAAGACATACTTTAAGAAATTACGATCATACTAAACCCGGATACATCTTTAGTAGATCCTGGAGCCAGGATCTTTCCATACAAGTATTCTTGTCTGGGCCAGGGATGATCGATATAACGATACTTAAAGGCAATAGAGTTGGACAGCAAATATTCGTCGAAATAACCCCCGCAGATGGAAAAACATCTACCGTAAAAGATGCAGTTATTGTCGATGATGGGACTGCGCAGATTATCCTTGAAGACGGGTGGAGTAAAGTGCAAGGACTCAAGGTTTATTTTATTACTGAAGATCCTTCCGCCTCCTCACCAGTAAAGACCAAAGCAGAGGATCCGAATGTAGTGCGATTTACGAACCTTAACTTTTCGAACACTCCTTGGCTTCAAACTACACAGACAAACCCGGACAAGACTGTGAGAATTACTCTTACCAGGAATGACGAAGGTACCGTTATCCTAACCGGAAAAACAGATCCACGTCATAAAGGCAAGAAGATGGTAGTTACCGTCTTTAATAATAGAGGCACTCCCATCCGTACTACTGAAAGAATCATTCCTGAAGGAGATCTTTCTGTCAGATCGCTACCTTTTGAGGTTACAAAGTGGATACCTGAAGAGGAATTAAACCAGATACGTTCGATCAAGGTTGAAGTTCTTGATATTCCAAAAACCGCCCCTTCGCCGGTACAGTTATCTTTTCAAGATGAGCTTGTACATGCCAGGGTAGTGGATTCTTGGACTACGGGGCCATTTGTCGAAACCGGCGTCAAAGCATATAAGGTTTTCATAATCCCTGCAGGTAGATTAAAAGAAAAAGGAGGCGTCGTAACTCTAAGATTCTTATCAGAGTCCGGAAGAATCGTAGACTCAAGCACGGTCCGTATTGCGCCTGGGAAAACCCAGATTGAAACAACGAGATATTTACTGCGTGACCTATCACCTGTTTCGTTAACTGCGGGAGCAGTGCCGACTGTCTCTTCGCCGGTGGAAGGCAGGTTGCTTTCGCAGAGCCCTGCTGCCAGTTCTCCGGTAGAGACGCAAGCGCGGTTATCCAGCAAGAAGGTTTTAAAGAGCCTCTTTCATAACGGAGGAGAGATCAACCCCGAAGTAGCCAAGATTATTCAAGGCTGGACATTAAGACACCTGAAGGCTGCTTACGGAATTAAAGATCCAGATGTTCAAGTCGCCGCTCGTGTGGCGGTGGCAATTTGGCTTAAAGGACAATCGTATCTCCAGGGGGTAAAAGTCCGCAGAGAACAACGCGCGTGGCTGGATAATGTTGTAGAAGATATAGAAAGAAATTTTATGGCGTTTCGGCAGGGAGATATACGTCCTGGTTGGGGCGATCAGAATATGCCGTATGGCAGTCTGGACCTTGAGGCACTTGCCGGTATCGGTACTCCGGCTGCAACGTTGGTTATTCTTCAAAAAGGGCAAACCGACGATAGTCTTTACTCGTTAAAGAATTATCCGGAGAATCTAGGTCCTGCAGAGATTGTCCCAAACGCCTTGATAAATGCGAGGTTGCTGGCATTACCTCTTATTTTGGAAGACCTGAAAGGAAAGACGATTAGAATTAACGGGCAGGAAGAAGTTCTTTCCCCGGAAAAAATAGAAAATATTATTCAAACAATACAGGCCGGACGGGTGGTGAAATTAACTTGGGCGGTAGATGCACGCCAGGCGTGGCTTGATAGAGAAAATGCTGACCTCGCGCAGATTATCCGTATTCAGGAGATTACTCTGTCTGAAGCCGCTTCACCGCAAGAAGAAGACGCGAACACCTCTTCTTTACCGATACAGTTATCTTTTCAAGATGAGCTTGTACATGCGAGGGTAATGAATTCTTGGATTGTACCAGAATCTGTCGAAAAAGGCGTCAGAGCATATGCCATTCAAATAGTGCCACAAGGAGAATTAAGGGAAAAAGGGGGAGTGGCCGCTTTAATATTCAAATCAGCATTAGGAGATGTCCTTGGTAGAACCACAGTAAATATCCCACCGAGAGAAACTACCATTGAAACAACCATTAATTTACTAAGTGAGGTATCGCCGGTTTCGTTAACTGCCGAAGCAGTACCTACCGCCTCTTCGCCGGTCTATAGCGTAACCATGGAAAATATTGATTTTGAAGGTGGGACAACAGTAGAAGGAACAAACGATGATGGTTCGATGCGCGTAAAATTAAAGAAGCTGCCGGATCAAAGTCCCGATTCCAAGGCCTATCGTTACTCAATCCAGGTTAGATTACCAGTGGAACAGTGGAGATCGGAAACAATACCTTTTCGTATAAACGCAAGCGGACCCTCCGGTCAAGCGTTTGGTACGAGGATACGTCTTAAAGATGGGAGTTACTCAGACTCAGAAGGACCGGGTTGGACAAAAGGATGGAGTTCGCTATATGAATTCTCTACTGAGGACATGGATATAACTTCGCTTACAGTAAGACTAGAGACCGCTTCTTCGCCGCTTGAAACACAGCAATCAATAGAAAGACATCAGGTCTTAGCGAATCTTCTTGATACGAAGAATAACATTAATCCCGCAGCAAAACAGATTGTTCAAGGCTGGAAACTAGGGGACTTAAAGAGTGCTTTCCGCGAAAGCCAAGAAAGACCGAAAATCAGCCTTGCCGGTCGCATGGCGGTGGCAATCTGGCTTGCAGGAAAGAAGAGTACCGAAGCTACCAGGATTCGCCGCGCGCAACGGAAATGGTTTGATACTGTTGTCTCAGTGGTGGCCAGGAATTTCGTGGCATATCGAGAAGGCGATATCAAGATAGGAACAGGAGATGCGCCGATGCCATATACCAGTACAGACCTTACTTGCTTGTCTATTATTGGTACCCCAAATGCAGTGCTGGCTATGGTTGAAAAAGTGCGTTCAGATCCTTATCTTTTTGGCCATAATGGCGCTGAAATTCTTGTGGTAAACCCCACATTAGAAAAAGCAAGATTACGCGCATTTCCGCTAATCCTGGACGATTTAATTGGCAGCTCGATTAAGATAAACGGTCAAAAAGAAGTTCTTTCTCGGGAAAAAGCAGAAGCCATTATCCAAGCAGTAGAGCAAGATCAGGCGAACGTGGTCTGGGAACGCAAGTTTGAGCATCGGGGTGTTTATACTCGATATCCTCACCTTACCATACGCATTCGTGAGATTAAGATGCCGGAACTTTCTGCTATCGTTCCGCCAGTGAGTGCATCTCAAGAAGAGAATGCAGCTACCGCTTCTTCACCAGTACAGGATACGGATAGCTCCGCTGCAACAGAAACACAACGAAGAAAGATATGGGAAGAATTAAAAGCGGCATGGGAGGAGTTAACCGCAGCAGAGAGCGCATTGTCACGCGCTTCCCGAGCTTTAGCCAGATCAGATTCCTTCGGGAGTTATACAGGGGAGACTCCGATGGAGAGATTTATGAAAGCGAGTGGCCGTTCGGAGGCAGAGACTAGAGTCACTTCCGCAGAAAGAAAAGTCGAACTATTAGAGGAGCAAATGAGCAATATCTGTGGAAAGCCAATTGTGACACAGTTAAAGCAAGCCTTGGAAGAGGTAAGAAACGCAGAGAGAGAATTATTAAGCATCTCCACAGCGTTATTAAGATCAGATTCCCTCGGTAGTTATGCAGGGGAGACCTCAATTGCTAGATCCATGCGTCTCGGTGCGTTTTCAGAAGCAAGAGATAGAGTCAGGAGGTCAAAAGATGAATTAACACATAAACTAACCGTTTTGAATGCAACCTCACCTGCAGAAGGCACTGCTTCATCGCCGGTACCAAGAACCCCTGAACCGATTATTACGATAGATAACATAACCCTAACCGCAAGAAGGTCAAGCGCTGACGGACTGGTAAGGGCTGACATATGGCTTTCCCCGGGTTCTCTACGCCTTCAAATTCATAATCGGGATACTACTTTATTAGGAAAACGAATGCAAGTACAAAGAGTCGCTCCTGATGGAACCATACAACCTATCGGAGAAATAACACTCTCGAATCAACAAGGATATACCACCAAGACTTTTACATCTCCTTTGATTACCATTATGGAAAAAATCGAACTTATTGTCTTGGAGCCAGAGGCTACGTCCTTACCGGTAGAAACAAATAATCCCGCACATAATTTGTTACGCCAAAGGGCGGCTACATTGGAAAGAGAGTTAGAGAGACTAAGGCAAGAATGGATGGATGTCGGTGCAGGATTTAGGGCTGCTCCTTTCGGCGATGTTGAGCAAAGTAGGATTAGCTTAAAATATGACTTGATAGGGAAACAGGTTCGGGCAAATGATGAAGAATTGGCCCGGATTCAAGCTGTACTTGAAAATGCACCGACTCAAACCGCTTCTTCTGCGATGGGGCCAAATACAACTGGCGGAATTGACTTGCGCTACATTAACATGGTTACGCAAGCGCAGTTAGTAAAAATGCAGGAGCAATTGGCCTTACCAGCGCTAGCCACCTTAAAAGGAGTAAATCTGGCACAGGAAAAATCAGAGCTCCAGAAGCTGATGGGCGCAGGGATTACACCTTCCAGTCAACGAATAATCGAATATGTCTCAGCAAGCTACTTACGACATCGTTCAGAAGCTGAGATGGCAGAAGCAATTTCCTTCTTAATCGAATACTTTAAGATGGAAGAGATGGCAACGGTAGAGTCTACACCTGAAATGAAAGCATTTGTTTCGTTAATCGAATCAGAAAAATTACCGATTTAAAGATCGAAAGGCGCAAAGCGCAAAAGAGGGACGGTTCTGAATTCAACTTCAGAACCGTCCCTCTTTAATTATTGTGTCCAGCGGGTAACTTGGCTTGATTTCAAGCGATGCACAATCTTTAAAGATAATCGGAAGATTTCCGGATGTTGGGTGGAGCATGCATGAGGGAATTTTCGGCACGTTGCTTTGGGGGAAATAGTCTGCGAGGAATTACGCCGAATGGAGGACATCTCAACCGTAAGTCTCTCTGGGAGTGAGGCGTAAACCGAAGCAGACGGCAAAAATTACC
>JAHISH010000005.1 GCA_018818365.1 Candidatus Omnitrophota bacterium
CAGTTTCTAGGAATGACGGGAGAGAACCTTGACGGCGTATACTCGGCAAATGAGTTCCTTACCCGGATAAATTTAATGCGCGCATACCGATTCCCTGAGTATGCCACCCCGATTCATATAGGAGAAAAGGTAGCCGTCATCGGAGGAGGCAATGTTGCCCTTGACTGCGCGCGGGTCGCACGGCGTCTCGGCAAAGAAGTGTACCTTTTGTATCGGCGTACGGAGAAAGAGATGCCGGGACGGATTGAAGAAATAGTACACGCAAAAGAGGAAGGGGTCATTTTTGAATTCCTTACCCAACCCATTGGAATAACCGAAGATAAAAATGGGTTTGTAAAGTCAATAGAATGTATTAAAATGGAGTTAGGGGACGCGGACGAATCCGGAAGAAGAAAGCCTTTGCCGATTCCGGATTCGAAATTATCCCGAGAACTTTCTACCGTAATTGTGGCGATCGGGCAAAATCCGAATCCACTCTTATCAAAGATTACCCCTGGGTTACAAACAAATACGAACGGAACAATTGCAGTAAATAAAGACAATTTAACTTCAATCCCTGGGGTCTTTGCCGGAGGGGATATCACCACCGGAGCCGATACGGTGATTTCGGCAATGGGAGCAGGCAAGAAGGCGGCGAGAGCAATTGACCAATACCTTCGAAAATGAAGCTCGTTGGGCTAAAGCCCGAGGTTTCTCGTAGCCCTAAAAGCCGAATACTTGAAGCGGTCAATACTCATCCGCGCCTTCAAAGGCCGCGAAAGTATAAATCAGCAGATTAAGGAGTAAAAGATGACTGGAGATAAAATAACTGTTCATGATATTGTTTCCTTAAAAGATACGCGTAAGATTACTATGCTTACTGCCTACGACTACCCATTTGCAATGCTTGTAGACAAAGCAGGCATTGATATGATCTTAGTCGGAGATTCACTGGCCAATGTCGTTTTAGGCCTTGACTCAACCACCAAAGTAGGGATGCCGGAAATGCTCCATCATGCGAAAGCAGTGAGCCGCGCAGTCACGCATGCCCTAATCGTAGGAGACATGCCGTATGATTCCTATCAAACCAATCCCGAGACATCGGTGGAAAATGCAAAGCGTTTTATCGAGGAAGCTAGCTGCGATGCGGTTAAACTAGAGTGGTTTCAAGAGTGCATCCGAGTAACCAAAGATATTGTGACCTCAGGAATACCCGTCATGGGACATATCGGACTGACCCCCCAGACCGCTGATAAACTCGGAGGATTCAAAGTACAGGGCAAAGACGCGGAAGCTGCCCAACGACTTATTAATCAAGCCATTTCTTTAGAGCAGGCCGGATGTTTTGCCATTGTATTAGAATGCGTGCCTGAGAAGATTGCCGGGATGATTACCAAAAAGTTAAAAATCCCTACTATCGGCATCGGGGCGGGAAAAGAATGCGACGGCCAAGTATTAGTCATTCATGATCTCTTAGGGCTTTTTGAGCGTTTTACCCCGAAATTCGTCAAGAAATACGCTCATATTTCCTCCGTAATCTCCAAGGCGTTGGAAGAATATAAGACTGACGTTTGTGAAGGAAAATTCCCTACTGCAGAACACAGTTTTTCCATCAAACAAGATGAACTCGATAAAATCGCCAGACCATAAACACGCGCACCATCCCAAGAAACCTTGGGAATATGCGGTAGCAGGGATCCTGATCGTTTTATCGATAGCCTTTGTCATTTATTTCGCCGGGGCGAGTATGATCAGGTTATACATTCAAATCGGTATCGGCTCCTGTGAAAAGATCCCTATCCTCTGCAAGGCTCCTGATGACCAGACACTTCCGGCTAATCTTTCCGGCAGAGAAGTAAACGATTCTTTTATCCCCCATTCCTTCCCGAGATTAAGCATTCAAATCCCTCGCGGATTCGCGATAAATAATGAGACAGAAAAGAGGCCTTATTATAAGAACCGAAGAAACCAGGATAAAGGTTCTGTCATCTATGTGCTCCGGCAAGAACCAGGATTCTTTGTGCACCTGTACCCTACCCTCAAGAAGCAAGGGATCGCCAATAACCGTGACTTCGTGAAGAATACCATGCAGGCACGACTCAACGCAATACAGAATATTACTTCCGCTTTTTTCGTGGTTATGAAAAGCATCTTCACTCCTGACATCGGAGATCAACACCAGGCGTTGATGAAAGTATTCCGCTTCAAGGAGTTCGTAGGGTATATTAACTATAATATATCCGAAGACACCCACTATTTTGACTGCAACCTCATAGACAAAGATGATGATTTCTTTAAAGTATATATAAAAGATAC
>JAHISH010000039.1 GCA_018818365.1 Candidatus Omnitrophota bacterium
GCTCGAGCCCCGAATCCATTATTCTGTGGTTCGGATTCGTGGTCCCGATGGGAAGCTTCGAAACAAATGTCGCCATCGGGATTGGTTAAGAGGTACGAGCTAAGGCCATACAAAAGAATGGGCGCTTAGCTCAGTTGGTTAGAGTGTTTCCTTGACATGGAAAAGGTCACAGGTTCAAGTCCTGTAGCGCCCACCAGTATTAAAAGAAAGAGATATGGAATTAGATACGTTACGACATTCATGTTCACATGTAATGGCCGAGGCGGTAAAATCCCTGTGGCCTGAGGTTAAGCTCGGCATCGGGCCGTCCATCGAAGACGGGTTCTATTATGATTTTGAAAAGAAAGAGCCCTTTACCGATAAGGATTTGGCGGCGATAGAAGAGAGCATGCGCCAGATTATTGCCCAGGACCAGCATTTTGTCCGTGAAGAGCTCAAAAAAGAAGACGCAGCCGCATTATTTGAAAAACTCAATGAGACCTATAAGGTGGAATTAATACGCGCGCTTCCGGCAGACGAGGTGTCGATTTATAAAACCGGGGATAACTTCGTGGACTTATGCCGTGGCCCGCACGCAGAATCAACGGGCGCAATTCGGGCTTTTAAGTTGTTATCCGTCGCCGGAGCCTATTGGCATGGGATTGAAACTAACCCTATGCTGCAGCGAATATACGGGACTTGTTTCCCCACCGCCCAAGAACTCGATGAGTATTTAAAGAATTTAGAAGAAGCAAAACTGCGGGATCATCGAAAGCTAGGGCCGGCGCTGGGGTTTTTCGATATCTATCACGAAGAAGCAGGGGCCGGATTAGTCTTTTATCACCCCAAGGGAGCGCTGGTACGTAAGATCATCGAGGATTATGAGAAAGAGGAGCATCTTAAACGCGGCTACCAGATTGTGATGACGCCGCATATTATGCAGGCAGACCTTTGGAAGACCTCGGGGCATCTGGAGTATTATAAGGAAAATATGTATACCTTGAAGGTCGATGATAAGGAATTTGTGCTTAAGCCGATGAATTGCCCGGGGCATATCTTGATTTACAAATCCCAAACTCGCAGTTATCGAGACCTTCCGGTGCGCCTTTTTGAATTAGGGACCGTCTATCGTCGTGAGAAGGCAGGGGTGCTTCATGGTCTGTTGCGGGTACGCGGTTTTACCCAGGATGATGCGCACATATTTTGTCTGCCGGAACAGTTGCCGGGAGAGATAACGGGGATTATTGATTTTGTTTTTGATATGATGAAGGTTTTTGGTTTTACCTCGGTGGGGGTGGAGTTAAGTACCCGGCCCGAAAAATATATCGGTTCGCTTGACGATTGGAAACGCGCCACCGATGCCTTAGAAAATGCTTTAAAAGAAAAAGGGCTGCGGTATGATATTAACGAAGGCGACGGTGCGTTTTACGGGCCCAAAATAGATATAAAGTTAAAAGATGCCCTTAAGCGCTCGTGGCAATGTGCGACTATCCAATGCGATTTTGCGTTGCCGAAGCGTTTTGATTTGCGCTATGTGGATTCTGACGGTGTCGCACGTCAACCGATTATGCTGCACCGGGTACTATTAGGCAGCTTGGAGCGTTTTCTCGGGGCGCTGATCGAACACTATAAGGGAGAACTGCCTTTGTGGCTGGCGCCTACGCAGGTGTTGGTTATTCCTATTAAGGATTCGGTCCATGAATACGCCCGGCACGTAAAAGAGGTGTTAGAAACACATGCGTTTCGTGTTGATATGGATTTGCGCAATGAGACCCTTGATAAACGGATCCGCAACGCCGAAGTGCAAAAGATCCCTTATGTGGCGGTCGTGGGAGCGCGCGAGGCCACGCAAGGTAACGTTTCAGTCCGTAAGAAAGGGCAAGGGGATCAAGGAAGTCTTTCTCTCGATAGTTTTATAGCGCTTTTGCAGGAGCAGGTTGCGAACCGTTTCTCATAACTAACGGGATGTGTTGCGTTACAACCAAAAGGAGGTGGTTACCATAAAAAAGTTCGTGCGTATTAACGAAAGAATTCGCGTGCCGCAAGTACGTGTCATTGGGCCTGATGGGAATCAACTGGGGGTTATGTCTGTGCAAAGAGCAATGGAAGTAGCGAATCAAAATGAGTTGGATCTTGTGGAGGTTGCCCCGAGTGCCCAGCCCCCTGTCTGCCGCGTTATAGATTATAGCAAGTTTAAATACGACCAGGAGAAGAAGGAGCGCGAGGATAAGAAACATCAGAAGAAGGGGAGGCTCAAAGAGATCCGCGTAAAACCGAACATTGACGACCATGACTACGACACGAAGGTACGGCAGGCGATTACTTTCTTAAAAAAAAGAGATAAGGTCAAAATAAACCTTTTCTTCCGCGGAAGGCAGATGGAGCACAGGGATCTCGGGAGGAAGATACTCGATAAATTTATTATTGATACCCAAGGGGATGGCCAGGTAGAAAAACCGCCGATGATGGAAGGCAGGATTATGTCGTTTGTCCTCTCTCCCAAATAAGCGCCGAGTATAAGGAGCGATACATATGCCAAAATTAAAGACTAAAAAGGGAGTCGCAAAACGTTTCAAGCTTACCAAGAAGGGGAAAATAAAATATCAACCGGGAGGCAAGAGCCACCTGCTTTCTTCTAAGAACCGAAAACGCCTGCGGGGCTTACGGCGGGAAGAGGTCTTAGATAATAAAAAACAAGTACAGTATCTTAAGGCTATGTTGCCTTACGGATAGTTTGCGTGGCGGAAGTACTTTATATCTTTAAGAAGGAGTACGCACTATGGCTAAAGTAAAACACAGCGTTGCAACTCGTAAAAGAAAAAAGAAGACCATGAAGGCCGCGAAAGGCTTCTGGGGGGACCGGAGCAAACAGTTCCAGCAGGCACGCAGAGCCTTGTTGCACGCGCTCACCTATGCCTATAGGGATAGGCGCAGCAAAAAGAGGGACTTTCGTCGCCTTTGGATCGCACGCATCAATGCGGCATGCCGAACAACCGGCGTAACCTACAGCTCTTTTATCAACGGGCTTAAAAAAGCGAAGGTCGGATTAGACCGAAAAGTGTTGGCAGAATTGGCAGTGCGGGATGCCAAAGCTTTTGAAAAGCTCGTTGAGATTGCAAAGAACGCACGGTCGTGAAGTTTTCTTGCGTTGCGTGAAGATATCGACAAGACCATACTTTAATTGCCGATGCTTATTATAATTGTAGGATGCGGACGGGTCGGGTCGGAATTGGCTGGTCTGCTTTCCAAAGAAAACCATAATGTGGTCGTCATAGACCGTAACCGCGGATCGTTTGACCGTTTGGGCGCCACCTTCAATGGACTTACTATCGTTGGTAACGGATTTGATCAAGAGCTGTTAAAACAGGTCGGGATTGAAAAAGCCGATGCGTTCTGTGCAGTCACCAACGGCGACAACACCAATCTTATATCCGCACAAGTCGCGAAAAAGATCTTTAAGGTCCCTAAGGTTATTGCCCGGGTCTATGACCCTCAGCGCGCGCATATTTATTCTGCGTTAGGGATGGATATTATAAGCGGCACGATTCTCTTCGCGTCGATGCTTCGGGACAAGATTATCGAGAGCCGTTTTTCCAGCTATCTTATTGAGACAAAAGATTTGGGGGTTATTGAGATTGAGGTCAAAGAAGGATTGGTCGGTAAAACCATACAGGATGTCAATATCCCCAGCGAATTACTGGTGGTAGCGATACGCAGGGTGCAGGGGGTTATTCTTCCGGAGGCACAGACTGTCTTAAAAGAAAAAGACATCCTGATGGGCGTCATTAAGGTAGCCAGCCTTGAGAGAGTGAAAGAGAAGTTTAACTTGTAAGGAATAGTTACGATGCATATTCTTATTATCGGGGCGGGGAAAGTAGGGTATTTTCTGGCCAAGCGTCTTCTTGCGGGAGAACACGTGGTGAGCATTGTCGATAAAGATAAGGATATCTGTGAGGAGATCGCCAAAGACCTTGACCTCTTGGTCATAAATGGTGATGGGTGCGATCCGCATATTCTACAAGAAGCGGGGATTGAGCGCGCACAGGTCGTGGCGGCAGTTACCGGCGAAGACGAGGATAATCTTATTATTTGCCAGGTGGCAAAAGAGCGATTCAATATCCGGCGTACGGTCGGACGCGTAAACAATCCCGATAATGAACGCACGTTTACGGAGTTGGGTATCGATGTGCCGGTTGATGCAACCAAAATTATCGCGAAGATCATAGAAGAAGAAGTTTCTTTTTCAGATTTTGTGAATTTGATGAGTTTCAAGAGGGGGAAGTTGGCTATTGTCCGCGTAGACCTCCCGCAAGACTCCCCGGTTATCGAACGAGAGGTAAAAGATATTCAACTGCCTCCTGATTCGGTATTGGTATCCATTGTCCGCGGAGAAGAGGTGATCGTTCCCAAGGGCAATACCCTGCTTAAGGCGGGGGACGACATTATTGCGCTTACTATCGTGGGAAATGAGCCGCAACTCTTGGATCTCTTAGCGGGTAAATTATGAGATTGAAAGTTATTACGACCTCACTGTTAGGCATTGCCGCTGAAATCGGATATGCCCTTACCTTGATTCTCGCCGCGTTCTTTATCTGCATTTTATTGTCCGGAAAGATATGATTATCAGGCCCCGCGGGGAAGACATAAAGATCATCGGGTATTATTTAGGAAAGATTATCTTAGGGCTTGCCTTTATCATGGTCGTGCCGATAGGGGTAAGTCTTATTTTTGGAGAAACCAATCCGCTCTTTGATTTTTTGATTGCCTTTGAGATTTCTCTGGCATTCGGGATTATCCTGACATGGATTTGTAAGACGGAAAAAGACCTTAGCTGGATGCAGGGGATGATTGTGGTTTCTCTTTCTTGGATTGTGGCGACACTGCTTGGCGCGCTTCCTTTTTACTTAAGCGGCCATTGGCAATCATATTTGGATGCCTGTTTTGATGCGATGTCTGGGTTTGCGACTACAGGATTAGCCTTGGTACAGGACCTGGACCATCTTTCGTATGCCCATAATTTCTGGCGGCACCTGATTATGTTTGTCGGCGGGCAAGGGATTGTGATTGTTGCCCTGTCGTTTTTAGTGAAGGGATTTTCCGGAGCGTTTAAGATGTATATGGGGGAGGCGCGCGATGAGAGAATCATGCCTAACGTCATTCATAGCAGTCGCTTTATCTGGCTGGTGAGCATCGTGTACCTGCTTCTTGGTACCGTCGTATTGGGCCTTACCGGGATGATGCTTGGGATGAAGCCGTTAAATGCCTTCTTCCACGGGGCGTGCATTTTTATGGCTGCGTTTGATACGGGAGGATTCGCCCCCCAGTCGCAGAATATCCTTTACTACCATAGTTTTGCGTTCGAAATCATTACCATAATTATTATGGTTCTCGGTGCCTTGAATTTTAAACTGCATTATCATCTTTGGATGGGCAACAGGAAGGAGGTGCTCAGGAACATTGAAACCAAGGCCCTTTTTTTCTCCGTCGTGGTTACTTTTTCTGTTGTCGCCGTAGGATTGCTTCAGGCAGGGGTGTATCCGGGGGCAATGACGCTGTTACGCAAGGGGTTTTATCAATTGATTTCCGGCCATACGGGCACGGGTTTTCAAACCGTCTATGCCATGCAGTTCAAGAACGACTGGAGTCAACTGTCCACGGTGGGGCTTATCTGCGCAATGGGGCTTGGCGGCGCGGTATGTTCGACGACAGGGGCGATTAAGATGTTGCGTGTCGGCATTGTCTGGAAGGCGCTCTTGGAAGATGTTAAACGTATTATCCTGCCTGAGCGCGCGGTTGTCGTTCAGAAATTTCATCATGTAAAGGAGGTCTTTTTAGAAGATAAACAAGTACGCTCCGCACTTTTGGTTACCTTGATTTATCTGGGGCTGTACTGTTTTGGGGCGCTTGTGGGGATGTTCTTGGGATATCCTTTCTTGGATTCTTTGTTTGAGTCTACTTCGGCGGCGGCCAATGTGGGGCTTTCCTGCGGCATTACCAATAGCGCGATGCCCGGCGTGTTAAAGGTGACGTATATGCTGCAGATGTGGGCGGGCAGGCTTGAGTTTATGTCTATTTTCACCTTGATAGGTTTTTTTGTGGCATTGTGTAAGGGGAAATAAGTGAAGAGAACATTACGTGTTTCGTATATAATGTATGCACTAGGTCTTGTAAGCGTATTCTTCTTTTTATGCGGCCCTGCGTGGGGGCAGTCGGTTTCTAGCGATGAATTGCTTAAGAACTCCGGCCGCTATGAGGGGAAGAGGGTGACCTATGAGGGAGAGGTCATAGGGGATATTATGCGTCGGGGCCGATACGCGTGGCTTAATGTGCGCGACCAGGCGCGCGCAATCGGCATATGGGCAGAAGTTTCTTTGCTGACGCAGATAGCTTTTACCGGACATTACAAAAGTAGGGGAGATATCATTTCGGTAACCGGAATCTTCCATAATTCATGCCTCGAACATGGCGGGGATCTGGATATCCATGCCCAGACTATCCGCATACTTTCAAGAGGAAAAGAAATCCCGGAGGTAGTAAGCCCAAAAAAAAAGAAATTGTCACTGATGCTTTTGGGGGCTATTATATTGTTATGGACTTTAACGCACTTGTTACACAAATAGAGTCGGTCGCGCAAGGGATCGATACCGAAATACAGAACATATCTTCTGACGCGGATTTGGAAGCGGTGCGCATAAAATACCTGGGGAGAAAAGGGCTCTTCGCAGAGTTCACCAGCTTTATTCCCTCGGTACCTCAAGAATCCCGAGGGAAGATCGGCCAAAAGGTAAACTTCTTAAAGGATAGAATCGGAGTCTTGCTTGAAGAAAGAAAGAGGCAACTTGGTGTGGTTGCGCCGCCGCAAGAGAAGATATCCCTGGATATTTCCATGCCAGGAATGGGTCAGGCAGTAGGGAGACGGCATCCCTTAACGCAGACGATAGACGAGATCTGCGCAATCTTCGTGCAAATGGGATTTACGGTTAAGGAAGGGCCAGAGATTGAGACGGAATTCAATAATTTTACCGGACTTAATATCCCGTTAGAGCATCCTTCGCGGGATGCCTTTGACACCTTTTATCTGGAATCAAAAGAACGACTATTGTTACGCAGTCATACTTCTCCGGGGCAAGTGCGGGTAATGAAGTCCCGCACGCCTCCTTTGGCGGTGGTAGTGCCAGGCCGCGTCTACCGGCCGGACGCGGTCGATGCCAGCCATTCTTTTATGTTTCATCAAATTGAAGGGCTTGTGGTTGACCGCGATATTAAATTCTCTGATTTGAAAGGGACACTTGAGGTCTTTGTCAAGGCGGTATTTGGAGATGATATTGCAATGCGTTTTCGCCCGCATTTCTTCCCGTTTACCGAGCCTTCCGCAGAAGTCGATATCTCATGCATTATGTGTAAAGGGAAGGGCTGTTCCGTCTGCGGTAGAAAGGGATGGCTGGAGATTCTTGGTTCCGGAATGATACACCCGCAAGTTTTTGCGCATGTCGGCTATCCCTCCGGAGCCTATACCGGGTTCGCCTTTGGATTAGGTATTGAGCGTATTGCTATGCTAAAATACGGAATTACGGATATCCGGTTATTCTTCGAAAACGATCTGAGGTTTCTTACTCAATTTTAACGCATGAAGCTGACCTATAATTGGCTCAATGATTTTGTGGAGATTAAACTGCCGCCGAAAGAGCTCTGCCATACTCTTACGATGGCGGGATTGGAAGTGGTGTCGTTAGAGGAAAAAGAAGGGGATTTTGTGTTGGAGATAGAAATTACCTCTAACCGGCCGGATTGGTTGAGTGTCGTTGGCATTGCCCGAGAAGTAGCGGCAATTACCGGCGCAAAGCTTCGTCAGCCGAAACACATTAAACAAAACACATTAAATATACAACCTCCGTTGGTTACTATTGAAAACAAAAAGGACTGTCCTTTCTACTCCGCAAGGGTCATTCAGGGAGTCACCATCGGATCCTCTCCGGATTGGTTGGCTCGCCGCCTTGCGTATATTGGATGTCGCGGCATTAATAATGTCGTTGACATTACTAATTATGTGTTGTTTACCTGGGGAGAACCGTTACACGCCTTTGATGTTTCTCGATTAGAAAATTCGTCCATCGTCGTACGTCGGGCGCACAAGGAAGAGAAGTTGATCTGTTTGGATGGGCACACGCGTACGTTGAACGACCAAATGCTGGTCATTGCTACGGGCAGTTCCCTTGCGCGAAGTCGGGCAGTAGCGGTCGCCGGGATTATGGGGGGAGAAGAATCGCAGGTCAGTACTTCGACTACCCGCATCCTTCTTGAAGCAGCGGTCTTTGATCCTGTACTTATCCGCCGCACGAAGCGCACATTAGGGATGCAGACCGATTCCGCGTATCGTTTTGAACGGGGCGTAGATATGCAGACCGCGGAATTTGCATCCGGGCAAGCATGTCGGTTAATTACAGAGATTGCGGGAGGTAAGGTCGTAGGAGGCAAGACCGTGAAAGATGCGGTTTGTAAAAAGAAAATGATCTCCTTGAAAACCTCCTTTGTGAATAGTTTTTTAGGAATACGTATCCCCGGCAAGGCAATCAAAAAATACTTATCTCCTTTGGGATTTGAGTTGAAGCCGAAATCTAAGGATGTCTTTTCGGTAGGGGTCCCCTCATTCCGTCAGGATGTGCGCGGTCCGGCCGATCTGGTTGAAGAGATCGCGCGTATCCATGGTTTCGAGAAGATTCCAAAGACGCTCCCGCAGATAAAACCACACGTAGAAAAATCTCCCGCAAGAGACATGGCCTGTGCTACTAAAGACATCCTGGTAGGATTGGGATTGCAAGAAGTTATTACCTATAGCCTCACGGATAAAGCCTTGTTGAAGTGTTTTGCCGAGGGTGCCGATAGTGATCCGATAGAGATAAGGAATCCTCTCAGCAAAGAACAGGCAATACTGCGTTCTACGCTTCTGCCCAGCCTCGGCCGTTGTATCGCATATAATCTTAACCAAAAACAGGAGCATGTCGCCATTTTTGAAATCGCAAAGGTATATTTATTCGCGGGCACGCAGGTTAAAGAAACACTTGCGCTTGGCATTGCGCTGTGTGGCGCGCGCCGGCACTTTCTCGATTTTGGGTCGGTCAGAGAAGATCTAAGTCTTTTGCACCTGAAGGGGGCGATCGAGACCCTCTTTTCCCGACTAGGCATTCGAGGCTACGCGTTTACGCCTTCTCCTCATAACGTAGTCGAGATTATGATTGGCCGAGAGAGGATGGGGCGCATGCGTCCACTTACTGCGCAGGAATTAGTGGCCTTGGATATAAAGAATGCAGATGTCTTTGTTTTGGAGCTTTTGTTAGAGAAGGTTTTTCCGCGCGCGGATTTGCATAAGCGCTTTATCCCCGTTCCTAAATATCCGGCGATTAGCCGGGATATTAGTTTTGTGATGAAGGAAGAGACCCTTGTCGATGAGGTCGTGGCGATGTTGCGCATGCGAGGAGCCCCTCTGTTACGGGACATTACCGTGATCGATTATTATAAAGGGAAACAAATCCCCCACGGTTCCCGCGGGATGACTTTTTCTTGTACCTATCGTTCCGAGGAAAAGACGTTGACCGAATCAGAAATCCTCCCGCTGCATAAGGCCCTTTGTGAGTCTCTGGTCAGCGCCTTTGGCGCAACGCTTCGTTAAGGTTAAGGGTTGACTTCCCTAGAAGATGTGCTATACTCATTTTAGTAGACAGTTCTTTTAGAATCCCTGCGGTGCACGTTGGAGTACTGATAATTGTTGAACCAACAACATTATCACGGGAGCCTATCTTCATAAGCACTTTGGTGTTTACGAGAGGCCCCCACCTGATACCTACGGTTCAGACTATCGCTCCAACGGCACATGTGCGGGGTTTTTTTATGCCCCGTGCTCCGAGAGCCGCGGGTACTCTCCCGCGTGCCGGCGGATAACTCCAACGAGCATTCCCCATGGACCTTTTTGCCGAAAAACCCACCGTTAAAGAAAAAGAACTTCCTCTTGCCGTGCGCATGCGTCCGGCTAATCTCAATGATTTTATTGGGCAGGAACATATTTTGGGGAAAGGCAAGTTACTGCGTCGATGTATTGAGGCCGACCGCATTAATTCTTTGATTCTCTATGGACCGCCTGGAATCGGAAAGACTTCTTTGGCCTGGTGCATTGCCCATATCACCAAGGCCCATTACGTCAGCCTTAATGCCACTACTTCTAATGTGGAGGAGCTACGGCGGGTGATCGCCGCGGCTAAACAACGCCGCGCCAATACTCAGCAGAAGACCATCCTTTTTATCGATGAGATACACCGTTTTAACAAAGCGCAGCAGGATGTCCTCTTGCCTGATATAGAAGAAGGAATCCCCATTCTGATCGGCGCAACGGTACATAATCCGTGTTTCTCTTTAACCGCTGCGCTTCTTTCCCGCTCTTTGGTCTGCGAACTTAAGGCCCTTAAAGAGAAAGAGATCATTGTTATTCTTGAGTCCGCCCTTAAGGACCGTTCCCGGGGGCTAGGGGAACTTAGGGTAAAGGCAGATAAAAAGGCCTTGGTTTTTTTAGCAAAGACTAGTGAGGGGGATGCCCGCAGGGCGCTGAATGCCCTGGAAGTAGGGGCATTGACCACTTCTTCCTCGAAGGAAGGAGCAATTTGTTTTAGCTTAGAAGTTGCCCAAGAGTCTATTCAAAAAAAGGCAGTGCGTTACGATAAAGATGAAGATGCCCATTATGATACCGCTTCGGCGTTTATTAAGTCGATGCGCGGAAGTGATCCCGATGCGGCAATATACTGGCTCGCCAAGATGCTCTATGCCGGGGAAGATCCGCGGTTTATCGCTCGAAGGATCTGTATTCTTGCCGCAGAAGACGTTGGAAATGCCGATCCTCTGGCACTGGTGTTAGCCAATGCCGCATTGCAGATTGCCGAATTTGTGGGGATGCCTGAAGCACGCATCCCGTTAGCCCAGGCCTGTATCTATGTTTCCTGCGCGCCAAAGTCCAATGCCAGCTATCTGGCGATTGAAAAGGCGGGAAAAGATGTGGAAGAGAAAAGAACGCAAGAAGTTCCCGGCCACCTGAAGGACGCATCATATTCCGGTGCCGATACGCTGGGGCATGGCAAAGGTTATAAATATGCGCACGACTATGAGGGACATTATGTAAAACAAAAGTACACTGGCCGGAAGGTGAAGTATTACGAGCCCACAGGGATTGGCTACGAAGCCAAGATACGCCAACGCATGGAAAATCTGCATAAAGAATCGGCAGATAAGGGCTTGACAAAGTAAGATCAAGGTGGTATATTTTATCAATTGTAAGAACCTTTAAGCTGGCTCGTGAGAAGCTGGTAAGGTGGACGATAACTATGATGTACATGTATCCTTCGAGAACCGTAACCCTTGGCAAAAACGCCAAGGGTATTTTGTTGCAGGGGGCAACACACCAATCCATCCTATAGGATTGGGTGTAACGCAGGGGGCAATACACCGCCACAATACGTGGCGCACTTGCCATCCGATAAGGCAAGGTGCAATCCATCCGCAGCAACAGACGGCGTATCCGCCCATCCGATGTGGCGGGGTACGAAAGGGCTGGGTGTCTTTGCAGTGGGTAATTTATAATGAAAGAGAAAGCGCGTATACTCGAAAAAGAAGGAATCGCAAGGACTTTGGTGCGTGTTGCACACGAAATTCTTGAAAAGAACAAGGGAACGAAAGGCCTGTGTTTGGTAGGGATTCGTAGCCGGGGTGCGTTTTTGGCCAAGCGCCTCTGCGATTGTATTGAGAGTATTGAACATGTTCGCGTGGCGGTGGGCATTTTGGATATTACGCTCTATAGAGACGATTTAACTCTCCTTGCGGCACAACCACAGGTGCACAAGACCGAAATTGATTTTGATATTACTGACCAGCATCTTATTCTAGTCGATGATGTGCTATATACCGGCAGGACCGTACGGGCCGCATTGGATGCGCTTATCGACTTTGGCCGGCCGAAAGCAATCCAATTGGCGGTTTTGGTAGATCGAGGCCATCGAGAGCTTCCTATCCGGGCGGATTTTGTAGGCAAAAACATTCCCACTGCCTGCAACGAAACGGTTGAGGTGCGCCTGGAAGAAGTTGACGGCAAGGACGAAGTGGTAATCGTGGAGAAAAATGGCTGAAACGATTCCCTGGACAAAAAAGGACCTTTTGGGTTTAGAAGATCTGCAAAAAGAGGAGATAGTCCTTATTTTAGATACCGCCGATTCTTTTAAGGAGGTCTCCAGCCGTGAGATAAAGAAGGTTCCTGCCTTGCGGGGCAGGACGGTAGTAAATCTATTCTACGAACCTTCGACGCGCACGCGCGTTTCTTTTGAGGTGGCAGCCAAACGGTTGTCCGCAGACGTGATCAATATTGCTTCCGAGACATCCAGTGTGCGAAAAGGAGAGACCCTTATTGACACCGGGACCAATATCGAGGCGCTTAAGGTCGATATTATTGTGGTGCGGCATAATTATTCGGGAGCGGCGGCAATGCTTGCCGGACACCTTAAGGCAAGCGTGGTCAATGCCGGCGACGGATGGCATGAACACCCTACCCAGGCGCTTCTTGATATCTTTACCCTGCGAGAAAAGCTAGGCAGGATTGAAGGGCTTCGGGTGAGCATTGTCGGAGATATTGCCCACTCACGCGTAGCCCGCTCCAATATATGGGGATTACTGAAATTGGGGGCGAAAGTGACTGTCTGCGCGCCGCCGATGCTTATCCCGGCAGCAATCGAAGAGACAGGGGTACGGGTTACGCATAGTATTGATGAAGCCCTCTGCGATGCAGATGCGGTGAATGTGCTACGCATGCAGTTTGAGCGCGATGAAGAAGATGCCTTCCCTCGGCAGCTGGAGTATTTTAAGAATTTCGGCATTACCAAGGAACGTTTGGCAAACGCAAAAAAAGGGATTATCGTGATGCATCCCGGACCGATAAACCGCGGCGTTGAGATGTCAAGCGAAGTCGCGGATGGGGCGCACTCCGTGATTTTAGAACAGGTGACTAATGGGATCGCCGTACGCATGGCGGTGCTTTTTTTGGTAGCACAAGGCAACGAAAATATTAAAGATGCGAATACTGATTAAAGGCGGCAGGGTTATTGATCCGGCAAATAGCCTGGATGGTGTTTTAGATATATTGGTTGATAGCGGCGTGGTGGCAAAGGTAGCGAAAAATATCCGGCCGAATGGGTTCCAGGTAATCGATGCCGCGGACCAAATAGTCATCCCAGGGCTGGTGGATATGCACGTACATCTGCGCGAGCCGGGCAGAGAAGATAAGGAAACGATCACAAGCGGCACCATGGCTGCGTTAAAAGGAGGGGTTACCAGCATGGCGGCAATGCCGAATACTTGTCCGTGCATTGATTCCCCGGAGCAGGTTGTGCTGTTGCGAAAGATCATTGCCCAGAGCGCCTCTGCCAATGTGTATATTACTGCCGCAATCACTAAAGGAAGAAGCGGCCTTGCGTTAACCGATATCGAAGGACTCAAAGAGCAAGGAGTGATTGCGCTTTCTGATGATGGTTCCTCGGTAGATTCGGAAGAGCTGATGCGTGCAGCCCTGCAGAGAAGTAAGAAAGCCGGGATTGTTGTTATCTGTCATTGTGAAGATAAAACTCTTTCGCGCAACGGCAGTGTGAATCTAGGAATCGTCTCTACTCGCCTGGGATTGAAGGGGATCTCTAAAGAATCAGAGTATCTGCGCGTTGCGCGCGACATCGACTTGGCACAGGAAATAGATGCGCCGATTCATATCACCCATGTAAGCTGTCAAGAATCGGTGACGCGTATTGCCGAAGCCAAGAAAAAGGGGATTAAGGTCACCGCGGACACGGCTCCGCATTATTTTACGCTCAGCCAAGAAGCATTGCAGGGGTTTGATACCAACATGAAGATGAATCCTCCCTTGCGCACGAAATCCGATGTCGCAGCTATTCGGCAAGGGTTACGGGACGGCACTATCGATACAATCGCCTCCGATCATGCCCCGCATACTGAGAATGAGAAAGAGATAGAGTTTGAGCGCGCCGAATTCGGCGTCATCGGCTTGGAAACGGAATTAGCGGTGGGGATTACTGAACTAGTGCATACGGGAATATTAGGATGGCAGGAACTGGTGGCAAAGTTGACGTGCAATCCTGCGCGGATCTTAGGAATTGCCAAGGGGACTTTGTCGGTAGGCGCAGATGCGGATATAGCGGTGGTTTCTCCCGACAAGGAGTGGGTGGTGGAAAAACATGGTTTTCTTTCCCGGTCGAAAAACTCCTGTTTTTTAAATCGCACGCTAAAAGGGTACGTTGTCTGTACCATCTGCGGGGGAAAAATTGCGTATAGACATTGAAATTGAGTATCACCAGAGAGGTAGGTCGCCCGTCCCCAAGCTTCTGAGGATTTTTGAGAATGGAATTTATAGCTGATTTTCATATTCATTCTAAATACTCCCGCGCGACCAGCAAGGAGATGGATATTGCGCATCTGGCAGAATGGGCAAAGCTCAAAGGGATTACTCTTATGGGAACAGGGGATTTTACTCATCACCTTTGGCTTGAGGAACTTAAATCTCACTTGGAAGATGTCGGGAACGGGCTTTTTAAATATCAGGATGTTTATTTTGTTTTAACCACAGAGATAAGCAGTATCTATTCGAAGAACAATCGCGGGTACCGCATACACAATATGATCTTTAGCCCTTCATTCAAGACTACGGATAAGATAAACGAAACCTTAAGCCGGATGGGAAATCTTGCCAGTGACGGACGTCCTATCTTGGGGCTCGATGCCGCAGAGTTGGCAAGGATTGTTTTTGATATCGATGAAAATTGTATGGTGGTCCCGGGACATATCTGGACCCCCTGGTTCAGTCTGTTTGGATCGATGTCCGGCTTTGACCGCATCGAAGATTGTTTTGAAAAACAGGCTTCCAAGATATTCGCTCTTGAAACGGGATTGTCAAGCGATCCGGCAATGAATTGGCGTCTAAGCGCGCTGGACAGATTTAGCCTTATCTCTAACAGCGACTCTCATTCTCCGTCAAAGATAGGACGCGAGGCCAATGTCTTTAACTGCGACCTTGATTATAAGACAATCCGCGAAGTCCTACGTACCAAAGATAAGAAGAGGTTTCTCTATACAATAGAGTTTTTCCCTGAAGAGGGGAAATATCATTTTGACGGACACCGTCTTTGCGGAGTGCGCCAGTCGCCAAAAGAAACCAAAGCCAATAATGGGCGTTGTCCGCAATGCGGAAAATCGGTGACTGTGGGGGTCGTTAATCGAGTAGAGGCGCTTGCGGACCGGCCAGAAGGATTCATCTTGCCTCACGCGATTCCTTTTCGCAATCTTATCCCGTTTGAGGAGATCGTTGCGGAAGCCAAGGGGCTGGGGAAGACCTCTCTTGCGGTAGAGAGAGAGTACCGGAGTTTGGTTACAAAATTCCAAACAGAGTTTAATATATTGCTGCGTGCTTCAGAGAGCGAACTTCGCCAAGGGCTGCCTCCCCGGATTGCCGAGGGGGTACTGCGCGTGCGGCAAGGAAAAGTAACTATCAAGGCCGGTTATGACGGGGAGTACGGAATTATCTCTATATTCGGAGACGAAGATAAACCGGAAAAGACAGAACAGCAGCTTAGCTTATTTTAGAGGTGCCTATGAAGAGTGTAATAATTTATTATTCTTTCAGCGGGAATACTCGTAAGGTTGCCGAGGTTTTAGAGGCACACCTTAGAACCAAAGGGGAGGTTGAATTAATAGGGCTTAAGCCAACACAAGAGACAAAGGCTTTTTTAGCCCAGTGTGCACAAGCTCTCCGGCGCGTACGCACAGAGCTGGAGCCCGTGAAATTTGATTTAAGTGAATATAAGGGGATCTTTCTGGGGACTCCTGTGTGGGCTTTCGCACCTGTTCCGGCGCTAAATACCTTTTTAGATAAATGCGAAGGGGTGAATGGTAAGCACGTAACATTGTTTACTACCTATGGAAGCGGGACAGGAAATCAAAAGTGCCTTGATTCCATGCAGAATGCGTTGACGAAGAAAGGCGTCTCTAATTTTAGTCGGTTTTCTATTCAGCAATTTAAGGTAAAAGACAACGATTTTGTTCTTTCTGAAATACGCAAAGCCGGGATATAGATTTTGCGCCTGTAGCCCAACGGATAGGGCAATGGCCTCCGGCGCCATGTGTGACAGTTCGATTCTGTCCAGGCGCATTAAATACATCTTTGTTTCGGGATGTTGTACGCGGGCTGAAATTTCAGTACGCGGAAGCAAGAACCTAAAATAAAGAACTATGCGTAAAAAGATAGTGGGAGTAATAGGCGGGCATACGTGTACGGATGAGGTGGAGCAGATTGCCCATGAATTAGGCAAAAAGCTGGCCAAAGTGGTTGGATTGCTCGCTTGCGGTGGACTTAGTGGTACGATGTTGGCGATTTGCCGCGGATTTAAGGATGGAGGAGGCGTAACTATAGGAATATTACCGAGTTACAACAAAGATGATGCGAATGAGTATGTTGATATTCCCCTTCCCACCGGAATGGGATTGGCAAGGAATGTCTTAGTGGTAAAAAGCGCGGATGTGGTGGTGGCGCTTCCTGGCGAAGCAGGAACCTTATCTGAAATTGCGTATTGCCTGCAATTCGGAATCCCTGTAATCAGCTTGAGATCATGGGATATCCCGGGCGTTATAAAAGTTGATACTGTGGAGCAGGCCGCGGATAGAGTCAAAGAATTTCTAAAGGAGAATTAATCTATGAAGGCACTCTTAATGTTGGAGGATGGCAAAACTTTTATAGGATTGGGTATCGGGGTAAAGGAAGAAAAGATAGGGGAGGTAATCTTGAATACTGCCGTGGTGGGGTATCAGGAGATGATGACTGACCCGGCCAATGCCGGAAAAATATTAATCCTAACCTATCCCCTGATCGGCAATTACGGCACTGCGCCAAAGTTTAATGAGTCCTCAAGGGCGTGGCTGGCGGGTTTGGTGATTAAAGAAAAAAGCAATATGTATTCAAACTGGCAGGCCACACAAAGCTTTGATGACTTCGTCAAAGATAATAACCTTTTGGCGATCAGTAAAGTGGATACCCGCACCTTGGCCGTGCATATCCGGCAAAAAGGGCAGATGTATGGCATTATATCTACGCAATGTTTTGAGCCAAAAGAACTCAAGCTTAAGATCGAACGGTTCCGTGCGCAGGCTCCAGAAAGCATCCTTGCCCAGATCTCTGTAAAGAAACCAACGCGGGCAGGAAGGGTTAAGGGGAAACATAAGATAGCGGTATTAGATTTAGGGATTACGCAGAGTATTATTACGCAACTCGAAAGATTGAATTGTGCGCTGACCCTCTTGCCCTATAATACTCCTACGTCCGAGATCATACGGCTTAAGCCGGGCGGATTGGTTATATCCGGCGGTCCGGAAGAAGATACCCAGTTACGCATAGCCCAAGAGAATATCAAGCCTTTGATCGGGAAAATCCCTCTTTTAGGAATTGCCACGGGGCATCAGGTCTTAGCCAGGTCGTTAGGGGGCAGGACTACGAAGTTAAAAGTAGGCCATCACGGAGTCAATTACCCCATTCATTATCCCACTTCTTTTAAGGGGGAAGTTACGGTACAGAATCATTCCTATTCGGTCGATGAGGATTCATTCAGTAAGATAAAAGAGGTAAAGATCACCGCGTATAATCTTAATGACCGAACGGTAGAAGCAATTGAAAGCAAAAAGCTTAAATTGCTCGGGGTACAGTATAATCCGGCAAGCCCCGGATTTGAAGAGGTCCATAGCGTTCTTACGCACTTTATCAAAATGGTATCTTAATTTAAAAGGAGACAAGGTATGCCTCGACGTCGTGATATCAAAAAAGTCTTAATGATAGGCTCGGGCCCGATTGTTATCGGCCAGGCCTGCGAGTTCGACTACTCAGGTTCCCAGGCTTGTAAAGCGCTGCGAGAAGAAGGATATTTTACTATCCTGGTCAATTCCAATCCTGCGACGATCATGACCGATCCGGGCATGGCCGATGTAACCTATATCGAGCCGCTTTCGGTAGATATCGTCACGCAGATAATCCGGAAGGAGAAGCCCGATGCAATTCTTCCGACGCTCGGCGGACAAACCGGCTTAAACCTGGCCTTCTTTTTGATGAAGAAGGGGATCTTAAAGAAATACGGGGTGGAGTCGATTGGCGCATCCGTGACCGCGATCTCTTGCGCGGAAGACCGGGAGCTCTTCAAGAAGGCGATGCAGGAGATAGGTGTTGGCGTCCCCAAAAGTGGCATTGCCACTACTCTCGAGGAAGGCATGCAAATCGGTTTAAGTATCGGCTTTCCCCTTATCTTGAGGCCGGCATACTGTCTGGGAGGAAGCGGCAGCGCCACCGTCTTTAATAAGGAGGAACTGGAGAGATTTTTGGATAAAGGCTTAGAGACAAGCCCGGTACACCAGGTCTTAGTGGAACAATCCGTCCTGGGATGGAAAGAGATTGAGTTTGAAGTAATGCGCGATTGTGCGGATAATGTGATCATGATTACTTCCATGGAGAACGTTGATCCGATGGGCGTCCATACCGGCGATAGCATTGTGGTTGCGCCTTCCCAGACGTTGACCGCCGAAGAATACACCAATTTTGTCAACCTTTCTAAAAGGATCATCCGCCGCGTGGGGATCTCCGGGGGCGGGGCAAATATCCAATTTGCCCAGAATCCCTATAATGGGCACATCGTTATCATCGAAGTCAACCCACGCCTGAGCCGCTCCTCAGCGCTCGCCTCGAAGGCGACGGGTTTTCCCATTGCCCGCGTCGCCACGAAGCTTGCGGTAGGTTTGACGCTGCCTGAGGTAATGAACCAGATTACCGGAAAGACTACATCCTTCTTTGAACCGACGGTGGATTATTGTGTATTTAAGATCTGCCGGTTTGCGTTCGAGAAATTTTCCCGCACCGACCGCGTCCTTAACACCTCGATGAAGGCGGTCGGGGAAGCAATGTCGATAGGAAGGAATTTTAAAGAGGCGCTCCAAAAGGGGATCCGCTCGACGGAAACATCTCGTTTTGGGTTCGGCGCAGACGGTAAAGATAAGATCACCGATGAGATGCTTAAAGATCCCGAGAATAGATTACTCAAGCAAATCCGCGACAAAATCCGTATCCCCCACGACGAAAGGTTATTTTATATTCGCTATGCCCTGAAAGCGGGGATTTCACCCGAAGAGATTCATCAACTTTCGCATATCGACCGCTGGTTTATTGATAATATGAAGCAGCTTGTGGATATGGAGGCAAAGATCAAAACCTACAAAAATTCCAAAGAGCAAGATGAGCTCAAGCTCCCTATGGAATTATTCCGGCAGGCCAAGGAAGACGGGTTTTCCGATAGGCAGTTGGCTTATTTATTGCAGGTGAAGGAGGAGAAAGTGCGAGAGGCGCGAAAAAAGAATAATATCAAGCCGACATATAAATTAGTCGATACCTGCGCGGGAGAACATCATGCCAAGCAGCCGTATTTTTACTCTACCTATGAGACGCAGGAAGAGGCCAGGCCGAGCAAGAATAAGAAAGTGATCATCTTAGGCGGCGGTCCGAATCGTATCGGGCAGGGGATCGAATTCGATTATTGCTGTTGCCATGCGGCGTACGCCTTAAAAGAGGAAGGGATCGACAGCATCATGGTTAACTGTAATCCGGAGACGGTCTCTACTGATTATGACACTTCCGATAGGCTCTATTTTGAGCCTCTGACCTTTGAAGATATCATGAATATCATCGAAGTTGAGAAACCCATGGGGGTAATCGTACAGTTCGGAGGACAGACTCCGCTTAATTTGGCGGTTTCTTTACGCAAGGCCGGGGTTCCTTTGCTGGGCACCAGTGCCGAGAGTATCGATATCGCCGAAGACCGCAAACGGTTTAAA
>JAHISH010000006.1 GCA_018818365.1 Candidatus Omnitrophota bacterium
AAAAAGATAAAAGACGGTGAACCTATCTATAAAAGTATTATTTTTGAGAAGCGCAACTTGCGTATCATAGCCATTCCGTTCTTACAGGGGGATACTTATTATATCATCCAGATTGCCACTTCATTAAAGCCCGTTATTCATCTCTTACAGGTTCGTCTCTTACATATCGTGATAAGCATCCCTATTATTTTGCTAGGCGCGAGTTTCCTCGGCGGCCTTTTTGCGGCGCGCATTTTAAGGCCGGTCGTGGAAATTACCAAGACCGCCAGCAAGATTACTCACGAGGACTTAAGTGCAAGAGTCAAGGCGGAACATGTTGACGAGGAAATGAGGTACCTGGTTCAGTCGTTTAATGATATGATTTCGCGATTAGAACAGACCTTTAATTATATCTCCGAATTCAGTTCGCATGTCGCGCATGATTTAAAGACTCCTCTGGCGATTATAAGAGGAGAGGCAGATGTGGTCTTAAGAAAAGAACGGGGTAAGGAGGAATATAAGAGAGTCATTATGGTAATTCTTGAAGAGACCCAGAGTATGTCTAAGGTGATTGATGATCTTTTGCTTTTGACCAGGCTTGATTACCGCCCGGAGTTTTTTAAGTTTGAACGGTTTGATATAATCGAATTTCTAACGGAGATTTTTGAGCAGTCCAAGCTATTGGCTAGCCGTAGAGGCATTACGGTAGAGGTGTCTTTCCCGAAAGCGGAAATAACCGTTAATGCCGATCGCGTGCATTTGAGAAGGCTGTTTTTTAATATTTTAGACAACGCGATAAAGTTTTCCCGCGAGTCCAGTTCGATTGTGATAACCGCAACACAGAAAGACAATAAGGTATGTGTGGCAATTGAGGATAGCGGTGTTGGTATTGTCGAGCAAGATTTACCGAAAATATTCGATCGCTACTTTCGCGCGCAAAGTTCAGATTTGCAAGAGGTATCCGGAACCGGCTTGGGATTGCACATCGCGCAGTCTATTGCTAAGGTTCATCAGGGTATTATTCAGGTGCAGAGTACCCCAGAAAAAGGTTCGGTTTTTACGGTAATACTTCCGCTCGCCTAGTTTTCACCCGCAATAGTTTCTCGTGTTTTTTATCCCCACAAAGATTAGAAAATTATAATAGTATTTTAACCTTATTTTAACCTCTGTTTTGCTATATTCTTATTAAAGAAAGGAGATATCGATGAGAAAAACAATCCTTATTGTGGAAGATGATTCCCGGATACGCAGGATTTTTACGCGTCTGCTTGTTTCAGAAGGGTACCGTGTTATCGCTGTGGTAAATGCAGTAAGTGGCTACGAAGTGGTTAAAAAGAATAGGGTTGATTTGGTGCTTTTAGATATCAAGATGCCACAGGTGAAGGGCGATGTTTTGTTCGATGCCATGCAGCTTTTTTATGGTGGTATCAAAGTGATTGTTTCAAGCGTATATACCTTGCTTGAACAAAAGAAACTTATTAGCGGAGCTTTTGATTACCACGATAAGTCGCAAGGGGTCGATATACTGCTTGGAAAAATAGAGAGGGCTTTAAAAGATTAACACGTCGATCAATATCAGAAAAAGACATGCGGTAATGTTTGTGGATAATACGAGCGATCGCATGATGAAATTAAGGAGAATTGTCCAAGGCAGCCGGATGGATGTTTTGCACGCATCGGTGCATGCGATGAGACATGTATTGGAGAAAGGCAGGCCGAGCGCGCTGCTTCTTGACGCGGATATGGAGAAAGGAATCGCGCTGGAAGCGGTGCGCTATATTAAAGCCGCGCAACCCGACTTGCCGATTATGCTTGTTTCCTCGTCTTCTTATATCCCGAAAGATCTTTTCAGCCGATGGGGAATAGACGGTGCGCTGTACGGCCCCTTCGTAAGGAATACGGTTATTTCCCTCATAAATAAGGTTATCGATGGAAAGGAGCGGTGGTATGGGTACAGACAATAGTAATTATGGGAAGAAGCGCATGAAGGTAGTGAAATCGGTTTTCTTCGTAGTGTTTGTATTTACTTCTCTTGCCTGTGAGAGGTTAACTTTCTTAAAAAGAGAGGCCAAGGAAGAAAGAAGCCTTTTGGGGCATGTGGAGAGTTTTAATTCCAGGGTTAAGGAAATAGAGATTATATTAAAAGCGCAGCAATTCGACCCGGGGGTCGCAGACGGAGTTATTGATAGGCAGACTAGAATTGCCATTAAGAAATTCCAGGAAACCAATGGTTTAAAGAGGACGGGCTTTATCGATTTCAAGACATCAGCACGACTTGACGCTTTGAAACCGGAAGGGCTGAAGAAGAAACAGCCAATGCCAGGTCCAGGTGGGAAGAAAGCCCAATCATCTGAGCGTATCAGAAAAATCCAGCAGGCGTTACAAAAGGCAGGTTTTGATCCTGGTCCAATCAATGGCATAATGAATGAAAGAACAAATAATGCGGTGAAGGGCTTCCAGAATTCCAACAATTTAACTGCTGATGGGGTCATCGGCAAGAAAACATGGGGAGCGTTAAAGAGTTATCTATAAAAAGGAGAAAGAAATGTGGCGAAGGCTTGCATTGATTTGGGTATTACTCATGGGAATGGGAGGTTGTGCGACCGTGAAGAAGCAGCCCCAGATTCAATTTCTTCAAGAAGAGAATACGCAGCTAAAGAATCAACTTCAACAAAAGGATAAAGAGCTTTCTGTTTTGGAAGAACAATTAATGGTTACACAACAATTGTCTTCTCGCGCAAAGGTAAAAAAAACAATACAGATACAGAAATCACCTTCTGTTATGACCCCTTGGAAGATCCAAAGCGCCTTGAAAGATGCAGGATTTTATGAGGGGCCGATTGACGGGAAGATTGGAAATGAAACCAAAAAAGCGATTAAGAAATTCCAGAAAGCTAATGGTTTGCTGGTTGATGGGATTCCCGGAGAAGATACCCGTAGGAAACTGAAGAAGTATGTCAAGTAGTCGTGTGGGTATCGTCTTGGGAGGGAGGATTAGTGATGAAAGATATGAGGAAAGTTTCTAAGGCAATAAGGTGGTGTTTTGTGTTTTTTTTGTTTTTTTTCTTAGCTGATTCTTTCGCAGGTCCCGTAGAAAGAGACGATAGACGAAAAGAGGAATTGAAGGATTTGCAAAAACGTTTTGAATGGTGGCCGACAGATGCCTTGCCCTCGCCGGTTAAAGATGCGGGACGAGAAGGTTATTGGTGGTGGCCCGATTCGCCGGGAACCGCGCGGCCCTGGGGAAATAGAGGCTATGTATACGTCTACAAGATAATATTTGATTACAAAGAAGAAGAATTGCCACCTCCTAAACCTCAAGAACTAAGGTCGTCGTTGCTTATTAAAAAGATTATCAAGAATGTGAAGATATATTTTGATTATGA
>JAHISH010000040.1 GCA_018818365.1 Candidatus Omnitrophota bacterium
TATCCTTTATATAGTTTTTTGAAAGCGGCAGTCTTCTTCGATACGGGAAATACCTGGTCGAAATTAGGGGATCTGGGTACCGGAGGATTTAAATCTTCGGTGGGGTTGGGGGTTAGGATCAAGTCTCCCATCGGCCCGATCTTGCTTGATTACGGTATTCCGTTTAATAAGGAACCCGGAGAGGATACCAAGAAGAGCGGGAAATTCCATTTCAGCGCCAGTCACGGGTTCTAAATTCGCCAGACGCGCATAAGAATAGTATTGAGGCGCTAGTGATCTACGTTGCACGTTTCGTGGGTTCGCAAATCGTCTGTTCATTAAAAAGGAGGAGTAAGATGAGGAAGCACCTGGGGATCATCGGAGCAGTCGTATTGAGCATATTCGTATTAAGCGGCGTGGCGCTGGCAGAAGACAAATTCGCCTATGTCGACTTAAGCCGTATCTTTAGCGAATACGGGAAGACCAAAGATTACGATAAGGATCTGGAGAGCAAAGAAAAGGTCTATACCGGCGCGCGCGAAAAGAAGGTTAACGAAGTCAAGGATCTGCAGAATAAGCTGAACCTTTTAAATGAAAAAGAAAAGGAATCCAAAAAAGGCGATATCGAGGCAAAGGTAAAAGCGCTGCAGGATTTCGACCGCGACAATACCAGGGATCTGCGTAAAGAGCAAGACGAGAAGATGAAGGAGCTGCTTAAGGATATAGAAGAGACGATCAAGAAATACGCAGAAAAAGAAGGCTATACCATGGTCTTTAATGACCGGGTGCTGGTATATCAGACCAAGAATTATGATATCACCGATAAGATTGTCGAGATCCTTAATAAGGATTATAAGAAACGATAACACTCACGCGGCGGTCTTTCGATGAAAAAAACATTACAAGAGATAGCCGCGCATATCGGCGGTGAAGTAGTCGGAGACGGTTCTATCGTCATCACCGGCGTTGCGGGGATTAAAGAAGCGCGTCAGGGAGATATTACTTTTCTGGCGAACGTAAAGTATCTGCCGCTTCTGGATACTACCTGCGCGTGCGCGGTCATCGCGGGAAAAGACCCGCTTAAAACTTCCAAACCTATTATCCGCACCGAGAATCCTTCTTTGGCCTTTGCGCAGGCAATCGCGCTGTTGACTCCGTCATGTGTGACCCATCCGCGCGGAATTCATCCGACGGCAGTAATCGGCAAGAATGTGTCTTTAGGTAAAGATGTTGCCTTGGGACCGTATGTCGTTATCGAAGACGACGCGCACTTTGGCGACGGGGTGATCGTCTATGCGGGCAGTTTTATCGGAGCCCAAACGCAGATCGGCGCCAAGACCCTTATCTATCCTCAGGTGACGATACGCGAAAAGGTGCGTATCGGAGCGCGGGTGATCATTCACAGCGGTACCGTGATCGGGTCGGACGGATTCGGATTTGTGACCATTAAAGGAGTGCATCACAAGATCCCGCAGGTGGGCACCGTAGAGATTCAGGATGATGTCGAGATCGGCGCGAACGTGGCAATAGACCGCGCGCGTTTTGATACTACTATTATCGGCAAGGGCTCTAAGATCGACAACCTGGTGCATATTGCGCATAATGTTGTTATCGGAGAAAATACTTTAGTCATCGCGCAAGTAGGGATCTCCGGCAGCACTACTATCGGGCGCGGGGTGACTTTAGCCGGGCAGGCAGGGCTGGTAGGGCATATTACCGTCGGAGACGGCGCGGTCGTCGCCGCGCAGGCAGGGGTGACCAAGTCAGTGCCGCCGGGGATAATCGTTTCGGGATATCCTGCCAAGCCACATGACCAGGCCAAGAGGGTAAACGCCTGCATTCAAAAACTTCCGAAGCTCTACAAGGAAGTCGCGGAGCTTAAAAAGAAATCAGAAGAATCAGAGAAGGCACCGTAGAATACATAAAGAATAGATAAGGATTTATTTATGGAGAAACAGAAGACAATCGCACGCGAAATCTCCTGCCAAGGCGCAGGATTGCATACGGCAAAGAAAGTGCATATGACCATGAAACCCGCCCAGGATGATAGCGGAATTACTTTTATCCGGGTCGATAAGCCGGGAATGCCCTCAATCAAGGTTTCGGTGGATACGGTTCTTTCGGTGACTCGCTCTCCGCGGCGCACCACGCTTTCCGTCGGAGAAGGTGTGCAGATCCAGACGATAGAACATTGCATGTCCGCGTTCGCAGGCCTGGGGATCGATAATATCACGATCGAGCTGGATAATGATGAGCTTCCGGTGTTAGACGGAAGCAGCATGAGCTTTGTCGAGTTGTGTACGAAGGCAGGATTACGGGAGCAGGAGAAGTTAAAGAAAGTCTTTGTAGTCAAGGAGCCTCTTTTTGTCGAAGAGGAGGGGGCTTCTATTGTGGTGCTTCCGGCAAAGAATTTCAAGATATCATATACCCTTCATTATCCGCATCCGCAGTTAAAGGCGCAGTTTCTGGAATTAGAGATTACTCCGGAGATATTTCAGAAAGAGCTTGCTCCCGCGCGGACATTCTGCCTGGAAGAAGAGGCGGAAGAGTTGCAGCGCCAGGGGTTTGGCCAGGGGGCGACTTTTGAAAATACCCTGGTGATTGGCGCAAAAGGCATCGTTAAGAATACCTTGCGTTTTGAAGACGAATTCATCCGGCATAAGATATTGGACCTGTTGGGGGATCTGTATCTTTTAGGCGCTCCTATAAGAGGGCATGTGATCGCGCTACGAAGCGGCCATTCTTTGAATCTGAAGATTGCCAGAAAGATCTATGAGCAATCCAAAAGAGGGCTCTCCGCGGGTATCGCCGGCGGAAATTTTTCCCTGGAAGACGAGCAGCTTGAGGTGACCACTATCATGAAGATACTCCCTCACCGCGAGCCGTTTTTGTTTGTGGACAGGATCATTCACCTCCAGCAGGGCAAGCACGCCACGGGTATTAAGAATGTCACGATAAACGATTATTTCTTCAGGGGGCATTTTCCGGGAAGGCCGGTCATGCCCGGTGTTCTGATCGTGGAGGCCTTAGCGCAGGTAGGCGGAGTGATGATGCTGGTCCCCGAAGAGAACCGCGGGAAGCTGGCATTCTTTCTTGCGGCGAATAATATTAAATTTAGAAAGACCGTCGTTCCCGGAGATCAGTTAGTGCTTGATGTGGTCGCGGGAAAGATAAAATCAAAGACCGGACAGGTGCACGGAAAGGCCTATGTGGACGGAAAGGTCGTTGCCGAAGCAGACCTGATGTTCGCCCTCGTGGAGTAAGAAGATGCGGATACATTCTACTGCCATTGTAGACAAAAACGCAAAGTTATCCGACGATATCCAGATCGGCGCCTATAGCATTATCGAAGGGCCGGTGGCTATCGGCAAAGGGGTTAAGATCGGCAGCCACTGCCGTATCGAAGGGAATACGACGATCGGAGAGAATTGCGAGATCTTTACGGGCGCAGTCTTAGGCAGTTCCCCCCAGGACCTGAAATTCAAGGGCGAGATGGTCTATTTGCAGATCGGCAATAATAATATCATCCGCGAATATTGCACCTTTAATCCCGGGACCGAAGAAGGCGGCAAGACGCGGGTGGGTAACCACAATCTTTTTATGGCCTATTCGCACGTCGCGCACGATTGTATAGTGGGAGATCACACCGTCATCGCCAATAACGGCACGCTCGCAGGACACGTGACCATCGAAGATAGGGCGGTAGTCGGCGGATTGGTGGCGATCCATCAATTCGTGCACATCGGCACGCTTTCGATCATCGGCGGCTGTTCGAAGGTGGTGCAGGATATTCCGCCGTACTCTACCTGTGACGGGCATCCCGCGCGTGTATACGGGCTGAATCTGGTGGGGCTGCGTAGAAATAAA
>JAHISH010000041.1 GCA_018818365.1 Candidatus Omnitrophota bacterium
AGTCCAAGAAGTCCTTTCTTTTCTGCGCGACGCCCGTAAGAAACACGCCGCCTATAAAAAACTCTATCCGTGGGATTTTGAGATGATCATGCAGGTAACGGTCATGAAGTACAATTACCGGGAGTTGGAAGGAATTGCTGATTTTGCCCACGCGCACAAATTCGCCGCACTCAATATTATCCCTATTCAGAATGTGCAGGGCGAAGAGAATATCTTTCTTCATCAAGACCAGGAGGCGATAGGATATATTAAGAAGGTGATGCCTCTGATACAGGAAAAAGCTAAAAAGTATAGAATCCGGTTCCAAAATCAACTACCTGAAGTCGCCCAGTCTCAAACGCCCCCCAGTGAGTGCTGCGGTCAGAAAGTGCGTGACCATGCGGCAGCACTAAACGGGACGCTTTCTTGCTACTGGCCCTGGTATGGCCTCTTTATCCTTTTTGAAGGAAGGACTAAGCCATACGGTTTCTGCCGAGAAGATGTGGAGTGGGATTTAAACACGCATTCCTTGGGGGAGATCTGGAATAATTCCCTGATGCAAGAGTATCGAAAAAAGATCATTGCAAAAGAGAATGATGATCTTTGCGAGAAACGTTGCACCTGCGGGATTATCGAGCGAAGTCAGCTTGGGCTGGAATTAAAATAGGCTATGCTGCATTATGCCCTGCATTAAGAGGAAGGCCTATGTGTATGAGGAATCGTAAGGAATAGCGTTCATATGGATAGGTTTAAGATTGCTTTTATGTTTTTTCTTTTGGCCGTCACCATTGTCACGACTTCTTGGATAAAACATAATTACAGAATCCATGGCCCAGATGCAACGAAGCATCAATTCGCTCAATTGAAGTTTTCTCACGATCTTTCCCGCATCATTGATTCCTCTTTGAATATTCCGGCCAGGATAAAAAAGACCGTATGGTTGTTATCTGAGCCAGTACAGGATATCGGCTTCACTGGTAATTTGTATTGGCCGAATGGCACTTATTTTGTTACTTCACTCTTTCAGATACTTTATGGCCGGACATTATTTGTCAGCCGCATTTCAATGTTATTTTTCTTTTTGATCGCAGCCGTTGCGACATTCTCGATTGCCGATAGACTGGGCGGTAAGCGGGCAGCTTTTTACTCCGCAGTCTTTCTTTTTTTCTATCCACTCATATACGAATCTTTGACACAATATACGTTAGACCTGCCGCTTACCGCAATGGTGTGTCTGAGTATCTTATGCCTTATGAAAAGTAATTTCTTTCAAAGGCGGAGTTTTAGCTTTCTGGCAGGAGTAATCTCTGGGATCGGAATGCTTTGTAAAGGTCAAGAGGCGATCTTTCTTTTCTTTCCTGTACTGTGGGTACTGGCCGGTGCGTTCTTTCCTCGCAAGGAAGAGAAGAATTTGGCTGATGCGAAGAACATGATCGTTAATATTGTTCTTTTTCTGATTCCAGTTATTCTTATTTCTTCTATCTGGTGGGGGGATAGAAAAAGCATCGAGTTTATCATTGTCAATCTAAAAGGAGAACTCAGTTCTCTCAAATTTGAAGAAGCAAGTATTCTCTCGGGTGCAAAGGGAAGATATTCTCTCCCCCAGATTTCATTCTATTTAACTAATTGCTTTCGAGATTCGATGAGTCCGGTACCTTTTATAATCTTTTTGTGTGCAGTATTCTCTCTCCTTAAGAACGGTTTCTATCGTTCATTTAAGGAATGGATGATAGTGGCGCTGTGGATTATTCCTCCTATAATCGTATTTTCTTTATTTTTTTCTTACCAATCCCCGCGCCTACTTATGCCTATTCTTCCCGCGTTTGCGATTGTGACTGCGGTAGGAATCGGGCAGGTGCAGAAAAAAGTCATTCGTTACGGCGCTATTGGGGCATTGTGTTGTTCTGGATTATTCAACTTTGTTTCTTTTCAACAGGAGCTTTCTTTTCGTCTAGGCTCAATTACTATTCCCCTGCCTCGTACTGCATATACGTTCGGTCGTGAGAAAGAAGAATGGTGGGATGCACTTAAAGGGCGTCTTCAGGCCTTACGACTACGTGAAGATAGCTATGTGGGGGTTATCGCAGTGAATGGCCGGGACGTTTTTGATTATATGTACAAATTAAAGCTTATTGAGCCTAGTCTGCTTTATGTGGACCTTTTGGGGATATCCAAAGGTAATTCATTGGTTGATTATTTTAGGGGTTTTCCACTTATCATTGTGGTTTCAGGTGCCCCTGATATTCCTTTCGGGGAAGCATTGATTCAGGTGTTAAAGACGCGCTATCACAAACAATTTCAATTAAATTTTGTCGTGCAAGGAGGCGGTGCACGTTTCTTCGAGTTAAAAGAAATTGCATGGGGAATCCCCCGTTATTTTTACCAATACGAACAGATACGGTTGCGTGATTGTTGGGTTACTTTCTTCAGGAATAAACGCCTATGAAACGAATTATAGATAACGCCCGGGCACATCTGCGATTGCTATCGTTTTATAAAAGGTTTCTTTCGTGATGAGTGTGGTTAGATAAAGAGGAAGATGGATATGCAATTATTTAATTTTGTTGAGGTTCTAATACGTGCTCGCCGCTTACGCGAAGAAGGCAAGCATGCGTTAGCGCAAGGACAATTACAAGCGGTTTTAAATGAGGCGGGTGTTAAAGGCTCGCCCTTTCTATATAATACGGCATTAAACGAGCTTGAAATCACCCAAGGGAAAGAAATCCTTATCTCTAAACCCCGCGGATTAGGCATTACTTTGACTAATCGTTGCAACGTGCGTTGCATTATGTGCAGTGTCTGGCAGGACCCGTGGGATATCCCGCAGAAGACCGTTGAAGAAATCTTCACTTTTCTGCCTTATTTAGAACGCATTTTCTGGCAGGGAGGAGAGGTCTTCCTTTCTCCCTACTTTGCCGAGCTTCTTGACCGTATTGCCGAATACCCGCATATAAGGCAGGATATTAATACCAATGGCCTGCTTATTGACGAAACGTGGGCAAAACGGTTAGTAAAGGTAAACGCCAACATTATCTTTTCGATAGACGGCATCACAAAAGAGACCTATGAATATATACGCCGAGGTGCAAAGTTTGAAGACCTTATCCGCAGCATAGAAACTTTGAACAAATATATAAGTGACGCCAAGAAGAAAGACGCGGATTCACGTACGAGTTCTACTATCATTAATTTAGTCCTGATGAAATCGAATTATCGGGAGCTGGGTGGTTTTATTGATTTTGCCAAGAAATACAAATTCGAGAGGCTGCAGATAACTCCTGTGGACATAGGCAACGAGGAAAATCTCTTTCTTAATAGAGATCCTGAGGTATTCGGGTATCTTAGAAAGGTAATTCCTGAGATTACGCGCAAGGCTCAAGACT
>JAHISH010000042.1 GCA_018818365.1 Candidatus Omnitrophota bacterium
CACGCTTGTCACCGATAAAGATATCCCCCTCGCTTATCTCCTCTAATCCGGCGATCATCCGCAGAGTCGTTGACTTACCGCACCCGGAAGGCCCTACCAAGACCATGAACTCCTTGCTTTCAATCCCCAGATTAATTTGGTCAACCGCCTTGGTATTACCCGAAAATATTTTTGAGATATTTACCAGACTTACTTGCGACATTATTCCCTCTCTTTTCCGGAATAGACGATACCGCCATTATTGGAAAATAATAGTATACCTCTTTTAAGATAGATTTCAACTTAAATAATCGATTATTTGCGTTAATGTACTCTTAAGGTCTTTCCGGTGTACGATCATATCGATCAACCCGTGTTCAAAAAGAAATTCCGAACGTTGAAACCCCGCAGGAAGTTTCTGACGGATGGTCTGTTCAATTACGCGCGGTCCGGTAAAACCAACTAACGCTTTAGGCTCCGCGATGATAATATCGCCTATTCCCGCAAAGGAAGCCATCACCCCTCCCATAGTAGGATTGGTAAGTACAGAGATATAGGGAAGTTTTGCGTTCTTATGATAGGCAAGTGCCGCACAAGTTTTCGCCATCTGCATAAGACTAAACAACCCTTCATACATCCGCGCGCCGCCCCCTGAGCCCGAAATGATAATCATCGGCAGACGATTCTTAGTGGCGGCCTCAATCGCGCGCGTGATCTTCTCTCCAACCACAGACCCCATAGACCCCATAATAAAACGCGAGTCAGTAACCGCAATGATTGCTTTCTTGCCCTCAAGCAACCCTTCTCCGGAAATCGCTGCATCTTTCAAAGAGGTATTGGCCTGGTCAGCGGAGATCTTCTCCTTATATGTCTTTGGCCCCTTAAAATTCAACGGGTCTACCGAGACCATATCTTTGTCGAATTCCACGAAAGTCTCTGAGTCCAAAAGCATTTCAAGGCGCTCATGGGCCCCAAGCACAAAATGGTAATTGCATTTTGGGCATACCCGCAGATTTTCATCAAGGGTCTTATTATAAAGAGTCTCCGCGCAGCCTTCGCATTTTGTCCAAAGCCCATGGGGAATCTCTTTCTTTTTGAGCCGGACGATTGTGTATTTTGGTTTACCGAATAATGCCATAGCCTTATCTAACGGTGTGCTCCTCGTTAAATTTATTCATCACCAGCCCCGAAAGCACTTTAGGATGGAAATAGGTCGATTTAGCCGGCATACGTTCTCCCTGTAAGGCTACCCCTACAATTTGCTGAATAGTTACCGAATTCAAGAAGAACGCAAGTAACGTAGGGTCCCCATCCACCTGCCGCATCAATTCTTCGGCATGGGGGCTAAAATAGAGGCTCTTATTCACCGCATCGAGCCCTAAGAGCTGAGTAAAGACTATCTGATTAAGGATAGAAACATCAAGAAACCGGTATTCTCGTGGCTTATCCTGCATCATTTTATCTAAGATCTTGATATTCTTCAAGCGCAACAACCAGAATCGATTCTCTTTATACATCCCCAATAAATGCTCTGTACGCCCTCCTTTTTCCATAAGGAAGAAAAATCTGCCCCTCTCCTTTACCTCTTCAAGGTCAAAATACTCCGTTAAAGCCCGGAGAAAACCTTCAAATCTATCCGAGAAATCCAATTTTAGAAGACGATGAATCGGCAATATGGTAAGTCCTCGCGCATCGGTATTCGTAAAATAGGCCATCAAGTAATTAAAGTCTTCTTCTCCCGTAAGAGTAAGCCCCTTCATACGTGCAGAGACCTCATCCCGATACGCGCACGCCACTTCATAACGGTGATGCCCATCCGCGATAAAAATATCTTCCCCTTGCATCTTCTCCTGGACCTTGGCGACTACCGAAGGATCGTCTATCCGCCAGAGCTTATGGACACTTTTCTCCTCATCAACCACATCAATAAAGGGTATTTTTTCCAGACAATAGTGCCGATAGACCTCCTGAATGATGCGTTTCTTATCAAGAAAGATAGCAAAAATAGGGCTCAAGTTTGCTTTTACCTGTCTCAAGAGTCTCAAACGATCTTCTTTCGGTTCAAGACGGGTATGTTCGTGACGGTAAATCCCTGATTTATTATCGTGAAGGCGCAATAAAGAAATAAATCCGAGGCGCGTGCGGGTCTCTCCCCGAATCATATATTGATGGCTATAAAAATACATGGCCGGAACCCTATCCTGGATCATAATCTTTTCCTTCTGCCATCCTTTAAAATACTTCTCGGCGCGGGAATATTTATCTTCCCCGGGAGTATCCTTACCAAAAAGGATATGGACAAAGTTCAAGGGACTAAGTTTAGAATAACGTTCTTGTGCCTCTGGCGAGATCACATCATAGGGAGGACAGACGACCTGCGAAAGATCGGAGATTTTCTCTGGATTATAATAAACTGCTTTAAAAGGTTTAAGGTATGCCACTTTATTTCGAGAATGGTTTTATAATCAATCCATGAATAAGGCTCCCCGCACACGTTCCCGCGGTATCAACGAACACATCAAATGCCGTCGCCATACGGTACGGGACAAAGCTTTGGTGCCATTCATCGCTTAACGCATAGAGTACCCCGTAAAGAATCGTAATCCCCAAAACCTGGTAATCTTTCAGACCTGCCCATGTAGTACGTAAGGCACGGGCAAAAAAAAAGGCCAACAGTAAATACGCCCCTGCATGGAATACAATATCCTGATAAGGAAACGCGCTCGGTATCTGGCTTCCGGGGATAGAAGAGGCAATGAAGATTATACCCATGCAGATACAAGCTGGCAACCAATATTTTAGGAATATTCTCATGAAAGGCGCCTTATGCCGCTGATTTGGAAGGACATTCTGCGTTAGTCTTCGGGCAAGTAGTGCAGGCGCTCTGCCCCTTATTCTTTGCGCCGGATTCTTCTTTGGGAGGAGGCGTTTTCTTCTTATAGTCAGTCTCGTAAAACCCGCTCCCCTTGAAAATAAAACCTGTCCCACCGCTAATGATCCGGCGTAATTTCTTTTTGCATTTCGGGCACCGGGAGAGAAGCTTATCAGTCATCTTCTGAAATGCTTCAAACGTATGCCCGCATACAGTACATACGTAATCATAGTTAGGCATATTCTTCTCCGTAATAGCAACGGGTGCATCCGCGCACCTGTCCACCAATTCTTCACTGAAGGCTGGTATTCTAGTGCTCCCTGCCTGGTTTTGAAACTGTCTATCTAAACGCCTTCTTTATCTTCTCCCCCAAACTTTCCTTACCGGGAGCCTCAACCGAGAGGCGGTCAAATTCCTCAATAAGCTCTTTTTGAGAAGGAGTAAGATGCGTAGGAATAGCTACCTTTACACGAACCAATTCATCCCCTGACCCTGCGCCGTGAATATCGGGAATCCCCTTATCTTTAAGACGAAATACTTTCCCGCTCTGCGTTCCCGGAGGGATTTTCATCGCGACTTTCCCCTCAAGAGTGGGAACCTCAACATCTCCTCCTAATATCGCTTTCGAGAGGCTGACTTCAATCTGAGTCAATAGATCATTCTCGTGACGCTCAAAGATTGAATGTGGTTTTATCTCAATAATTACATACAGATCCCCTCTCCCTGAACTGCCGGCCTCGCCTTCTCCCCGCACCCTTAAATTTGAACCGGTATCGACTCCCGCGGGAATCTTGACTTTAATCTTGCGCGTTATCTTCTCTCTTCCTTGGCCTCGGCACGCAGTACAAGGTGATTGTACCAAAGATCCTTCTCCGCTGCAGCGCGAACAGGTCTGCGCCAGTTGGAAAAAACCACTAGAGACTACCATACGCCCAGACCCTTTACATTGCGGACAGGTCGTCTTCTTAGTTCCGGGTTTTGCGCCACTTCCCCCACAGGTTTGACAGGTTTCATAGCGCGGCAAGGTAATTGTCTTTTCAACCCCCACCGCAGCCTCTTCCAAAGTGATATCCGTGGTGATCTGCAGGTCTCTTCCTCTACGGCTACGCGTGCCTGAGCGTCCGCCGCCTCTGCCTCCAAAAATATCAAATCCTAAATCACTGAAGATCTCATCAAAAAGCCCTCCGCCGAAACCGGAATCTCCCATATCACGAAAGACACCGTTAAAATCAGCACCTTTAAAGATATCCTCATAGGCGTATTTCTGGTCTATCCCGGCATGCCCGTACTGATCATAGAGCGCACGTTTTTGTGAGTCAGAGAGGACCGCATAGGCTTCGGAGATTTCCTTGAATTTCTCCTCCGCTTCTTTTTTCTGTTCCGGGGGAACGCGGTCCGGATGAAACTGCAACGCCATCTGGCGATACGCCTTCTTTATCTCTTCCAGCGTGGCGCTCTTCTTAACCCCCAATATTTCGTAGTAATCCCGTTTTGTAGACACTCCCATACCCTTTATACCCGTATCAACAATTTCTAGTTACGAGTTACTAGTCCCTAATATTATTTCTCCTCTTTATACTCCGCATCAATTATCTCTTCCCCGCCTTCTTTCTTTTCCTGCGCAGGCTCCGCAGAGTCCTGGGACTGCTTTGCGTGCGGATCAGACTGCGCCTGTTGTTGTTTTGCGGCAGTCTGCTTATATACTTCCTCAGCTAATTTATGTGAAGCCTTCGTGAGATCCTCCACCCCTTTTTTGATACGTTCGATATTCTTATCCTTAATCGCATTCTTGACATCATTAAGTTTTGACTCGATATCCGCGCGCTCTGCCTGGCTAACCTTATCGCCATAGTCCTTTAATGACTTCTCGGTAGCATAGACTAAGGTATCTGCTTGGTTAACGGTCTCAATAAGGTCTTTCTTCTTCACGTCATCAGCGGCAAATTTCTCCGCATCCTTGACCATCTTCTCGATCTCCTCTTTGGAAAGCTTCTTAGGAGCGGTGATCCGGATAGATTGTTCTTTTCCGGTACCAAGGTCCTTGGCCGAGACATGTACGATACCATTGGCATCAATGTCAAACGCAACCTCGACTTGCGGCACGCCACGCGGCGCCGGCGGGATTCCCACCAAATCGAACCTACCCAGCTCCACGCTATCATCAGCCATGGGACGCTCTCCCTGCAAGACTCTGATCGTCACTGCGGTCTGATTATCCGCGGCGGTAGAGAATATCTGGCTTTTCTTCGTAGGGATCGTGGTATTGCGCTCAATTAGCTTAGTATTAACCCCTCCCATGGTTTCGATACCAAGAGAAAGCGGGGTCACATCCAGTAACAATACATCCTTCACATCGCCTTTAATAATCGCTGCCTGGATTGCCGCACCCAATGCGACGCACTCCATAGGATCGACGCCGCGCTCGATCTTCTTGCCCACATAATCCTCGACGAACTTCTGCACAATAGGCATACGCGTAGGCCCGCCGACCATAATGATCCGGTCAATATCGCTAGATTTTAATTTTGCATCCCCAAGCGCCTGTTCCATGGGATGCTGACAGCGGTCAATGATCGGAGCAACTAACTCCTCTAATTTGGCACGCGTAATAGACATCGTCATATGCTTCGGGCCACTGGCG
>JAHISH010000043.1 GCA_018818365.1 Candidatus Omnitrophota bacterium
AAATGTATTCCACAACGATAAAGGAACTTACGCATACCTCTTCCCAAAAATACTCTCTTAAAATTAGTAGGATGCCTTAATTGCCTCATAACCGTCGTTCTCTGTACACAACAATCCTCGCAAATAGGCAAACGTTTTTGTGAGGAAAGAAGGCGTACTCTTTTTATCTTTTCGCTATTCCAAATATCCATCAAGCTTGCGTTTGATAAATTACCCAAAACATATCGATCAAGCATCGGACAAGTCAGAATATCGCCATACGGCGAAATATACGTGTTCGCCCATAAAAGAAGACATTTATTGCGCGGACGCAAATTTCTTCCAGAACCATATAAGAGCGGATCAACAAATACGGTCAATCCTTTCTTTCGGGCAACAGCAATCTGATCCCTTATCTTGGCAGGAAAGACAACCCCTGTCTCTTTCACCTTACCATATGAGCGCATCTGTTGCGAATAAAAATCATTCGATTGCAAGACATTCTCAGTTTCGTATATTCTTTGGGTAGTAACATCAGTAATATGACTTAAATACCATTCGCCTACCCTGTAATCCACACAAAGAGAAAGAATCGAAGAAAACTCATCAATCGTTGCATTACTTACCGCGGTATGTATAACAATATGGGGAGCATAGCGTTTATAACGCTGTTTATAATTCTTTAAATGACTCAAGGTCGACATCACTTTGTCAAACACGCCTTCTCTCCCGCGCAAGCGATCATGAGTAGCGCCAATACCATCGAGCGAAATCCATATTTCATCCAATAAGGATTCCTTAACTATTCTTTCAATAGCCGCTTCCGAAATAAGGGTTGCATTGGTCTGAACGCGTAAATAGGGTATTTTCTCTATGGCATAATCGAGGATCTCCATAATATCGGGACGCAAGAACGGCTCCCCCCCTGTCAATACTACCGACGGGATACTTAAAATAGACATCTCTGTGAGAATATTCTTTACCTCTGACGTGGATAAGACCGCTTTATGTTCGGCGCGGTAGATGCCTTTCCAGAAATTGCAGAATTGACAACGCACATTACACTGATCAGTAATAACCCAGAAGACATGTGAAGGAATCCCGGCATGAAGAAAGCTACATTGATATTTCGCTATCGTCTTACACTGCTCCCAAAGATTCTTCATGGTATCTAAAAAATTGGCCTTTCTAAAACCTTAGTTCTTCTCCTATAACCACTCCGTAATGCTCAATAAAAAAAGCACCAACCTCAAGGACATAAAGGACCGGTTGCGCGGGGATATAGTTTTTACAGACATCCTTACATGGCAAAACATCATTGTGCATGTCGATTATTGTTTTATTCTTATCAAGCCAAATGATATCTATAGGAAAGCGCATGTTCTTCATCCAAAAGCTATACGCAGCTTCTTTCTCAAAGATAAAAAGCATGCCCCGATTATCCGCCAGCTCTTTGCGGAACATAAGACCGCGGCTGCGTGTTTTTTCGGTATCGCATACTTCTGCGGTAACGCAGAAATTCTTGCCGCAGACCTTCTTCACTGGTCTTATACTACAGCCGACACACAGCATAAGACAACATGTCGCAATAAGTTGTTTGCCCCAAGCCTGACGGATAGTCATTTTCAATAGTATACCTGTGATTATATCGTAACGCAAGATTAACGTCGAAGTAGTCTTGTCTTGTTTCTCGCAGCGACGTCCCTCTTGATAACATTCGAGGGACTAGTCCTTCTTCGAAGCTTTGGCGCAGGAGGACGCTTGTTTTGCCCAGCGTGCAAAACTGCGCTCGGGTTTCGGACTCGCTCTCACCAACCTTTTATAGCGGGTGATCCGTGCCCACTCGTCCTGCAAACGCCCTGCTCAAAACAGAGCCAAGCCTACTTCTTATAAAAAGATTCTTTATTCGATTGAACTCAAGACCTCTTTGAGGAGAGGATCGGTGGAGATTACTCGTTCTTCTTCAAGACGCATAATCTGTGCAACACAAGCAAACAATTTTTCGGCAGGGAGCTTTCTTTCTTCGCGGCTACCGGAGGCAACAAGATATTCTTTAAGACGCACGCCTGAAGGAATAATGCCTGCGTGCAGCATCCTCTCGATTTCATTCCACTGGGACTGAAGTTCTTGAATATCACCGGTATGTCCTGGTGATGCGAAATGATCTGTGCGAACCTGTTCTACAATCGGTAAAGCACGGAAATCAATTCCCCCCTTGCCCTCTAGATCCTCACTAATATCTTCTGCAAAAGGAGAGGAGACGCTCTCTTGATCATTCTGTCTCAACGCAATACCTTCTTCATGAGCCTGTAAAAATGCCCGCATATGTTGCTGATTATTAACTCCTGGTAAATACCCACGAATACGCGAAGTTTGGTCTGCATAGTCTTCTATCGGAGAAGAGGCCTGCGCCCTGCCTCGCAGATATACGTGTTTAACTAATTCCCGTTGGCCGGGATGCGAAGGAAAACCTGTGCCGATTTTTTCTGCATCACGAAATTCCTCAATATCAAAATCATCCCATGGCCCTAGCGGAGAAAACGAACTCTGAAGTGTCTTCATATCTAAGACTCTTTGAGCGACTTCTAGCAACCAGGGGTTTATCACTGTCTCTATGTAGAAAGAGTATTCTTCCTCAGGATATTTCCGCCGCGCCTCCTGCGCAAGCTTACGTACAACTGCCGTAGCATAACCTCTCCTTAAATAATCCGGATTTATTACGATATTCCAAAAGACAATCCTTCTTTTACGGAAATCATCTTTATATTCTAGTATTCCAACGGGAATTTCGATTCCGTCTATCGTATCAATTATATCAAAGACTTCTCTCTGAAGTTCCTCCGAATAACCCGGTTTAAGTTGGATACTCTCGAAGCTCGGCTCTCCCTCCGCACCTTTCTCCCCCTGGGCTAGGGAAGATGCCGCAGTTTCAAGTCCTCCGAGAGATATTGTTTCAACAAAAACCTCGGTCCCCTCTTCTTCTATTTTATTGATAGCAACATCACCGTAATAATCCAAGCTTACATATTTGTTGTATTGGCCTTCCCTGAAAATGATATTATGCTCCGCGATACCCTTACGATGCATAAGAAATCCTTTTATTAAAGCCACAGTGATTTGCCTATTGAAGAATCCTTTTGCCTCAACTATCGCCACGCGCCACTCTTGTTCTCCTCCCTTCTCAATTGCATTAATATCCGCGAATAACTCTTCCAGGTGGCTTTCTAACCTGCTAATGTAATCCCTCTCATCGAGCCCGAGGATTTGTTTTTCCTTAGGCAATACAGGTAAGAAATGAGCCAAAACCCCCTTATGCTGCGAAGGATTATGCGCAACCACTGCTATACAGACATCCAATCCGGCCTTACGAGGCCTTGGATTATAGGGAGTGATTACCCCTGTTGTACGCACCTCCACATTATCTGGTCGTGCGTGTATAAATTCACGCGCCATCACCGGCACTTCAGCATCCCTTGAGTCAATAGAGTCATCTATCGGCGAAGACACTCCTCCCAGTCCCAGGGACGGTTCTGAAGCCGTGCTGAGAAGTGTCCCTTCGGTGAGGGGCGAAGAGGCATCTTGCGTGCCACCAGTAGCATCAGATTGATGCGCCGATAAGGTATCAGCTATTCGGGGCATCTTGGATAATCTGCCTTCCCGAAACCGATAATCCCGTGCATGATAAAGGAATGTGGTGATGGCTTTTGCAATCCGGTTGCAATCTTGCCTGGTAAAAGAGTATTTTCCCAAAACCACCTGGTCCTTGTGTATGAGATGGACACGCTTGGCTTCCAAGACCTTACGCCTTATAGAAAGTAGTTGCGTATCCCAATCGAATTGCGGCCATTCCCGGTAGAGTACCTCTAATGCCTTTCCGCTTTTACCTCCATAATAAAAGAGTACACCCAACAGATACTCTCCCAGGCTGCTATAAGTGACACGGCGGCCCAAATCTACGATTACCATCCTATTTTTAGCAGTTTCGATAACGATGTTGTGGTGGTGAAAATCAAATGGCCCTACAAATGTATTGCGCCCCTTATTAAGTTCAAAAAATATGTTCATCAATAACAGGATGCACGCCTGCTCCCGCTCTACATCCCAGGCGATTCTTTGTTCAATATCTTGGGCTATTGTAGGCCCCTCAATAAACTCTTCTATGAGTATGGTGGTATATTTATGTTCCTGTTCAGGGACAGGTTTTCCCGTAAGCACCGCTCCGTAGCTCTCCTGCATCGCCGCTAAACCATTTTGGGACATTTCGATATAGAAGACGCCGCCTAGACGAGGAACATACCCTGTCCCTTGCAGGTCTTTTTCCATTTCTAACTCGCCCTCCTCAAAAAGAGGATCATCATTTCTTAGATCGGACTTTACGATAATGAGGAATTCCTTAACTCCTCCTCCCTCTACCCTGATGGTCAGGCGGAAGACATCTTTTTTATAGCCTGAGGCATAATAGCTAATATCGAATACAACCCTCTTATTCTCAACATCAAGATCAAACCCCAGGTTTTCAATGTATTGCTGGAGCCGGGTTAGATTATTTTTCAGTAAATGCGCAAAAATGTTACTGACTCTTTCAGTCAACCTCTGCCTCTCCTCTTCCGTTAAGAAACGATCGACAATTGTTGGACTTCTGTATGAAGGAGCGCGACCACCGGAAATCCTCAATTCGATATTGCCTACCTTATGCGATCTACTCAGAGGAGAAGAAGCAGAATCCAGGGACGGTTCTGAAGTTGTTCGGGGACGGTTCTGAAGTCGTTCGGGAAGTGTCCCTTCGGTAAACGGAGAACTTCCTTCTGTCTCACTTAAGACCCCCTGATCATCACGCACATCCAAAGATTGAAGATTGCCGCCTTTAACTTCTCCTGCAATCCCAAAAGAAGGGATACTACGCAATGAAGAATTGGCTTCAATTTTTTGTGCGACAATAGCAGATGATACAGTGCCGCCAAGATTAATCCCACCCGATGTATAACTTCTTATTACCTGTCCTGCCGGAGTATAGACGGATTCCTGAATATTGTATTCTCCATCCTTGAATGACTTCTGGTATTCTTGGTAGTAGCTTGCCTTGGACCAAGGAATTGATGAGGTCAAGTCTGCGAGGTTGCGTGAATCAATCAACACAGGGACTGTCCCCGTTAAGTTATTTGTCGCTTTACTGGAAGGGGACTGTCCCTTAAACCTGCTCTTATACCACTGCGCTAAGATCAGGGAATAGTATACCTGGCGTAAAGGAGCGTAGCGCTTGCTGGTGTTGACGATTTGGGTAAGTTTGGGGATAACTAACTCCCGCAGAAGCTCTGAGGCATAGGTGTTTAATGCCCTGATTCTTGGATTGGGGACAGTTCTCAGCACGGCTTCAGAACCGTCCCCAAGATAATCCTCCTCTAACATTACCTTTAAGGTCGCCTTGTAGATGTAGGCATTCGCCGGGGCATCTCTTACAATAATCTCTCCCGGTACTATCCACGGCCGGGTAAGCGTAGGGATAGTAATGTTTTCGTTGCCGAATAACTCCCCTGCCTTCTCATATAACTTCTTCCAATACAGCTTCCCGGAAGGAGTCTGCGGAGAAGTTAAAAGTGCAGTATCTTTCTTTAACTGCACATCTGTCTCTAAAAGGATCTTTCCTATATCTGTCTGCTCCAGGTAGGGATCGATAATATCTTGGGGAGAGTCAGGACGCAGATTTACCCAGAAGCTGTCGTTGGGTAGCGCCAGGCCTATGTAGAAGTATTGGAGAAGCTTCTGGGTCTCCTCCTTTAAGGACAGTTCCCTTGAAGCTGAATTAGACGCCAAGACAAGAACAGTCCCCGCAGAAAGCGGGGCACCAACCCATCCAGTAGGTTTGGGTGCCCCCCTTGACCAATCCCCCTTGTCTAAAAGAAGACGGAAATTTTCTTGCGCAGGATTAAATTCAAGATACCGTAAATGCAGCGGCCGGAATTTGTCTTGGGGAATAAAATTACCTTGCAGAGAGGCAAAATGCGCAGAAAGATCCAGCTCTCCCGCAACCTGCGCAAAGCCGGTTTGCTGGAAAAAAAGCACAAAGGAGATCAAAAACGCAATAATCTTAAAGGTAACCTTCCGTGTCATAATAGCTTATAGGCTGGTGGCAGGAACTATTTCTGTCTAAAGTATAGTCTACATATAGGTAAGAAACAAGGTGGTTTGGAGGGTTTTAGGAAAGCGGTTTCTTTGACTTACAATAATCCAGAATTATCTGTTTATGATCGAAGGCAAAACAAAATCTTTCTAACTCATTGACTTTCATAACCTTAATACCCGCTGCATCGTCGCCGGCTTGAGGAGTCCCTTTTCCTTGAGCAATAAAGACGGTGCCGATAGTATGAAAACGCGGATCTCGGCCAAATTGTGAATATGTATGGAATTGCCGAATACCCTCTAACTCCAAACCTGTTTCTTCCTTTGCTTCACGTGTCACCGCATCCTCTAAACTCTCCCCATAATCCACAAATCCTCCCGGCAAAGCCCATCCAAACGGAGGATTGCTGCGCTGTATAATCACTACCCCCTCATTTATTTCGATAATTACATCTACCGTGCAAAACGGCCCGCCCTGTAGCGATTCAGTCACATGGGTAAGATAGGTGACCACACCCTTCTGAAAAACCTCATACGCTTCTTGATCAAAAAGGCAAAAGATGACCTCTTGCAATGAAGAAGGCGTACGTAAATGTTTTAAAACCTCCTGAGACATTATCTTAGCCGATGCCAAAAGCGAGAATCCTCCGACGCCGCAGCCTAATGCGGGGAAGGCAATCGAGCGTACCTTTAATTCTTCGGCTACTTCCAGAGAACTCCTACAGGAATTCCTGATCTTATGTTCGTCGGTCTTAAAATCCATCCCCATAGTGGCAGCGTGAATAACATACTTTGCCTTAAGACTCCCGGCGCAAGAATATGTTGCCTCTCCGATCTTTATAGGACCTTTCCTCACTACATCATCCTCAATGACCTTCCCGCCTTTTTTCCTTATTGCTCCGGCAACTCCTCCGCCCATAACCAGCTTATTGTTGGCGGCATTGACAATCGCATCTACGCTTAATTCAGTGATATCGCCTCGTACCACACGAACCTGGGTATTCTTGATTTTCATATCAAACTCATTCTCCGATAATCTTTATTAAGACGCGTTTGCGGCGCTTGCCGTCAAACTCTCCGTAAAAAATCTGCTCCCACGGCCCGAAATCGAGCTTCCCATTGGTCACTGCCACTACTACTTCCCTGCCCATGACCGTACGCTTCAAATGCGAATCGCCGTTATCCTCGCCGCTTAGGTTATGCTGATATTTTTCTTTGCCATAGGGTGCAAGCTTCTCCAGCCACTGCGTAAAATCCCGATGAAGCCCATCCTCATCATCATTAATAAAAACACTGGCGGTAATATGCATCGCATTGACTAAACACAACCCTTCTTTGATTCCGCTCTTAGCTAATGCCTCTTCTACCTGACCAGTAATATTTATAAATTCCTGGCGATTCCTGGCATTAAACCATAATTGCTGCGTGAAAGACTTCATAAACTCTCCAATATCAATTGCCTTTTCTTAAAATCGATCTGAAAATTAAATTGTTTTAGAAAAGACATCCCCAGAAGCCCGTCGCGGATCCCCGCACCTTCACTCTCATCCATAAGTACCACTGCCTCCACATTCCTGGCTTCTGAATTTTGTACCGTTACACTCTCTAAAACAATAAAAGAGGCATTGACTTGCCTGCCATCGGCAACAATAAGCTTCTCCCCTTCCTTGGGTTTATTCAGAACAATACCTAATTTCTGGGCAACGCTCTTCTTTAGGACTACTACCGACGCCCCGGTATCCAAGATCAAGGATGCCTTAACTTTTCCGTTGAGCAACACATCTACCAACATACCCTGGGTATCCTTGACGAATTCTATTGTCTTGGTCTTCTGCTGCTCCTGCATCCGCTGTTCAACCCCCTTAAGATGCTCTTCCCACCGTTGTCTGCTGACGCTCATTTGCGCCTGCGTCCTCTGTATCTCCTGCTTCCACTCATCGCGCATTTCTTTATCCTCTTCGGGAGTCGAACGCTCGATACGGCTGATCTCATCCATGCCAAAGGTAATCATACCCGAACAAACCTCTAATTCCACGCCATTCTTATTCTCCCGTTTAATCAAACCTTCGATATTCCTGCCGTTTTTAAGGAATAAAGTATCCGCGTGCGCGAACGAAACATGTAGCACTACACAAATCAACGCAAAAATAAGCTTTCTCATTAATGATCTCCCGACTAATATTATAACGCCTTAAGATACAAAAAGCGTAAAATAAATAATACCGACAATAGATACACCAACCACGAAACTTCCTTGCCCTTACCGCTGAATAATTTCAACGCGCTGTAACTGATAAAACCAAAGGCGATAGCGGTAGCGATACTGAAAGTAAGCGGCATTAAAAGTATCACAATAAAGGCCGGAATAGATTCGCTGTAATCCTTCCAATCTATTTTGAGGATCGAATGCAGCATCATGCTTCCCACGATAATCAGACTCGGAGCGGTTACCGGATAGAGGATATTCCCGGCAGCGCTCTGGAACCCTCCGCCGATCATCTTTACCAATGGCGAAAAAAACAGCGCGGCTAAAAAGAGTAACCCCGTCACTACACTCGTCAGGCCGCTTCTTCCTCCGCAGGCGATACCGCTTGCGCTTTCGATATAGCTGGTCACGGTCGGAGTCCCGCAGGCAGCACCCACGCACGTACCAATGGCATCAGTCATCATCGCTTTTCCTGCACGAGGCAGCTTTCCCTGCTTCATAAAACCGCCCAATTCCCCCACGCCTGCCAAGGTCCCAACTGTATCAAAGATATCCATAAACAGGAAGACAAAAATTATCGAAAATAACCCCACATTAAACGCTCCGGCTAAATCCATCTTCAAGAATGTCGGCGCCATTGACGGCGGCATAGAAATCAACCCCTCATATTTTACTATGCCTAAAGGTACTGCTAACATCGCAGTAATAAGAATCCCCCAGAGAATTGCTCCTTTGATATTTTTGATCAATAAGACCGAAGTAATCACCAATCCCGCAATAGACAATAAGACTGCCGGGCTTAATACATCGCCTAAGGTCACTAATGTCGCCGGATGCGCGACAATCACCCCCGCATTCATCAACCCTACAAACGCTATCAATAACCCGATCCCGCAGGCAATCGCATACCGAAGCGATGCGGGTATTGCCTCCATTAATGCCTGCCGACACTTGGTAAGGGTGAGGATAATAAAAAGAATGCCTTCGATAAAGACGCACCCCAACGCGATTTGCCACGAAAACCCCATAGTAAGACAAACAGTATAGGTAAAGAACGCATTCTCCCCCATTCCCGGCGCGACAGCAATAGGGTAATTGACATAGAGCCCCATGAGAATGGTAGCTACCGCAGCAGAAACACAAGTTGCCATCATTGCCGAGCCGAAATCCATTCCGGTCTGTGAAATCATCGCCGGATTTACGAATATAATATAGGCCATGGTCATAAAGGTGGTCAGGCCGGCAATGACTTCAGTGCGTACGCTGGTATGGAGTTCTTTAAGTTTAAAGAAGTCTTCTAAGACTTTCTGCATAGTGATTTATTGTAACCCAAACCCCGCATACCCGCAACAATTTATACGTATAACCTCTGCTCCTGGGTATCGAAGAAGTATATCTTTGAGGGATCAAAAGCCAATTGCACTTTTGCCTGCGGAGACAAAAGAGGCAGTGCGTTTGTACGTACGGTGATCTCTATGTGCGGATCAAGGCGTACTCGCACAAAACTATCATCGCCGAGAGTTTCGGTAAAAACCACCTCTGCCTCCACCATTCCATCACGCTCGACAAATCTGACTGCGGAAGCACGCACCCCCACATAAAGCTCTTTGCCGATATAACACTCTATTTTATTCTGCAACTGCTGCGGAAGAGTAATTACGCACCCTTCATGTTTTAGCGTAATAACACCATTCTTTTTAACCACAAAAAGGCGCATGATATTCATTGGGGGGCTTCCGATAAATCCTGCGACAAACAAATTCGCAGGATCATCATAAAGCTCGCAAGGAGAAGAGACCTGCTGTATTACCCCATGGCGCATCACTACAATCTTCTCTCCCAGCGAGAGCGCCTCAGTCTGGTCATGGGTCACATAAAGTACGGTCTTCTTCAGGCGTCGGTGGAGTTTAATTAATTCCGCGCGCAGTTCGATACGCAATCGCGCGTCCAAATTTGAAAGCGGCTCATCAAAGAGAAAAAGCTCCGGCTCGCGCACAATCGCCCTTCCTGTCGCCACGCGCTGGCGTTCTCCTCCGGAAAGTTCTCGCGGGAATCTCTTTAATTTATCCCGTATATTCAAACTTCTGGCAACCTGGGTAACCTTCTCCTTAATCTGCTCCTCTTTCTCTCCTTTAATCCTTAACCCAAAGGCAATATTCTCAAAGACCGAAAGGTGCGGATAGAGCGCATAACTCTGGAATACCATCGCGATATTTCTCTTATGCGGCGCTTTATCCGTGATATCCTCCACTCCAAGATAAATTCTCCCCTCGTCTGCCACTTCTAATCCTGCCACTACATTAAGCAGTGTGGACTTCCCGCACCCAGAAGGGCCTAAAACTACACAAAAGGTCCCCTCTTCCACAGAAAGGTTAATATTCTGCAACGCAGGTGTCCTTCCGAAAGACTTACCTACATTTTCCAAACGTAATTCCGGCATACTCTATCCTTTTATCGCACCGGCCAAATAATCCGGCTTAAGATACTTCTGCAACGCAAAGGTAACTATTAGAACAGGGATGGTGATGATTGCCGCATAGGTTGCCGAAGAGAAAATGTCTCCTCGCGAAATATAGTAAAACATCTTAAGCGGCATCGTCGGCCGCGCTAAGCAAAGATACGAGGCATAGATGAATTCATCCCAGGAAAGCAGGAACGAAAACATCCCTGCCACCCCGATGCCTCCCATTGAAAGCGGCAAGACCACCTTGCGTAATGCGGCCATGCGGGAAGCTCCGTCGATACGCGCCTGCTTCTCCAATTCCTGCGGGATATTCGAGAATACCCCTACCAAGATAAAACAGGATACCGGCAAGATGCGAATTAGATGCGCCAATACCAAACCCGGGATTGTATCGAACAATCCGAACTTTATAAAACTTATGGCGATGGGCAACGCGATACTTACCTCCGGGACCATGCGGGAGACAAAGATAAAGATAACCAATATATAGCGAAGCCGGTAATCCAATTTTGAGATGCCGTAGGCAGCGGGGATTGCGATCAACAGGCTTGCCGCGCTTGCCAAAAGAGCGGTAATAATACTTTTTCCAAGCGGTTCAAAGAATGTTTTGCCCGAAGCCAAGAGATCTTTAAAGTGCGCAAAGGTAATCTCATGCAATAGATACGGCGGCCTCTGGCTAAATGTCTCCTCGGGAGTACCTATTGCCACCCGCAAAAGGATATACAGCGGGAATAAAAAGAGCGCGACAAAAATTAGTATGACCAATAGCACTGCAATCGGCTTGGCAAAACGGCTCATGCGGCGGCAATCCCCCTCTTCCCTGTTAATCTGATATACACCAATACTGCGAAGAGTATCATTCCCAAAAGCACCACGGCACTTGCTGCGGCAGTATAAGGATTATTGAATTCAGCGTACTCCAAATATGCGTAGGTACCAATAACCTTAAGGTTCTGCCCCATTAAAATCAAAGGAAGCGCAAAGATCCTAAAGGCATCTATTCCACGTATGATTACTGCCGCGGTAATCGAGGGCATTAATAACGGCAAGGTGATTCTTCTGAAGATATACCATGTACCTGCGCCGTCGATTCGCGCTGCCTTATAAAGCGTGCGGTCGATAGACTCCAATCCTGCCAATAGAATGAGCATCACTAATGGAGTTACCTTCCAGCAATCTGCCAAAGCAACCATACAAAGTGAAGGCAACCCTCCAGACATCCAATAGATCGGCGCAGAAAGCACTCCCATATCCATAAATATCCGGTTAAGCCATCCGGAAGTAGAGAAAAAGTATCCCATAATCACCCCTACCACCACCGTAGGTATTGCCAAGGGAAGAATAAACAACGGACGCACAAAACGGATAATCCGAGAATTCTTTGTCAGGAGTAATGCCAAGGCCAATCCGAGAATAATCTCCAGAAAAAGGCTGACCACCGCGATAAAAATCGTATTCCCGAAGGCCTGACGGAATGCGCGTTGGCTAAAAAGTTCCTGATAGTGGATAAGGCTTAATGAGAAACCGGATTGACTGTCAGCGGTAGGAAGCTGGAAGCTAAAAGAAATAAGCCTTGCGATCGGGAAAAACGTACAGACTAAAAGAAAGATCGCTAACGGAGAAATACAGAGGTATTCAAAATAATACGCTCGTAGAGAGCGGGCTATTGCCTTCACTTAATAGAAGTATTATTGATACGCAGCCCTATCCTTATTCAACAATTCTTTATATTTACGCAATGTCGGTTCAACGGGATTTGATTCGATGACAATCTCCCGGAATGCTTCAGTCACATACTTGGCGTATACCGGCCACCAGGGTACATTCTCCCTGAATACGCCATGCCGCAGCGCCTCTACCACTGATTCGTAATGCGGGCGCTGCCACTCTTCTACCTTTGCGTAGGCATCGCTGCGGATAGACGGCCATCCCAATTTAGAAACCAATATCTCCTGGATCTCTTTAGACTGCATAAATCTGATAAACGCCAATGCCAACTCCTTATTACGGCTATTTTTCGGAATGCCAAATACATCTCCGCCGATCACATGAAACTCTCCTGCAGGGCCTTTCCATCCATGGTGGGTACTGATAAAGGGAAGTTTATAATCCTGAATGAGGATGGTAATTCCAAAAGGCCAATTCTGGGCGACAAATGCCTGCTGGCGGGCGAGGATTTCGTTGGTAGTATCCCATTTCGCGCGTTTTGACTCTTCCGAGACATAAGGCCAGAGTGACTGCAAGAAGCTAAATGCGGCAACGCACCCCTCATCATCGAACTCATAAGGGTTGCCTCCTGCCTGTAGGATGAATTCGTAGCATTGGGTTGCGGTAGGATTCCCTCCAAAGGCCTTCAGCAGCACGCGCGGTTCTTTTTCTCCCTCCTTCAACTTCTTCGCCACGCCCAAAA
>JAHISH010000007.1 GCA_018818365.1 Candidatus Omnitrophota bacterium
GGAGGTATTGAATTGGCTGCGCACCTGCTCGGGAGGGCCATAGATGATTTTCTGTATATCCTCAGGTTGAATACGATGAGGATTCACGCGGCAATAGACAAATCCTTCGGTATCAATTCCGCGTCTGCCTGCGCGGCCGGCCATTTGGTAAAAATCGCGGGTTTTTAAATTTCTCACGTATCGTCCGTAGAATTTACGTAGTTCGTCGAAGATCACGGTCCTGCTGGGCATATTAATCCCTAAGGCAAATGTTTCTGTCGTAAAGATTACTTTGATTAACCGGCTGGTGAAGAGCCTTTCGATAGCTTCTTTCAGTGTGGGCAGCATTCCCGCATGGTGATATGCAATGCCCCGTTGAATAAGCGGATAGAGGTACTGCGCACTTTTCTCTTGCTGTAGGCCGAAACGCTCGCAAAGCGAGTCATAAAGGGAAGTAATTTGTTTCTTCTCCGCGGCATTGAGAAAATTGAAACAGAGAAGTTCCTGGGCGAGGTCTTCGGCTCTCCTGCGACCAAAGACAAAATAAATCGCTGGAAGCGCCTCTTGGGTGCGCAGGTATTGTACCAATAGGGAGAGTTTATTTGGTTTCCCGTAGCGCATCCGTTTAAGACGCGTTAGCTTGTCCACTATTTCATTGTGGCACTGGAAGAAGAAGTGCAGCGGTACAGGACGCTTGTTTTCAATGACAGTTTCGACGGGTTTTTTATGTATTGATTCGATCCACCCGGCGAATTGTTTAATATTGGGAATTGTTGCCGATAACCCTAAGAGTTTCATGTGTCCGGGAAGAAAAATCAACGATTCTTCCCATACCGTTCCGCGCTCAGGATTATCAAGGTAATGGATCTCGTCGAAAATGATCCAGGAGTATTTTTCCAAGCTCTCTACTTCATCAAGCAGTTTATTGCGGAATATTTCAGTGGTCATAATAAGCACGGTCGCGGCAGGATTAATAGAAACGTCCCCCGTAAGGATTCCTACCTCATCGCCGAATTGTCCCTGAAAGTCTCGGAATTTCTGGTTTGAGAGGGCTTTGATCGGAGCGGTATAGATAACGCCGACCTTGTTCTGTAGGCAGGTAGTAATGACATGTTCGGCAATCGCAGTCTTGCCGGCGCCGGTAGGCGCGGAGACGATTACCGAATGCCCTTGGTTTATGTAGTCGATAGATTGTTGTTGAAAGGGGTCGTATTTGAACATAAGAAAAGACTGCTGTTTGTTGTTAAATGTTTAAAGTTTAATGTGGGAACATTAAACATAGTACATTAAACAGATAGCGATTTCATACTTTCGCGGCCAGAAAACCGCGCCCTTTAAAGGTGGGGATGAGTATTGGCCGCTTCAAGTATTTCGCTTCGAGAAACCTTGGACTTTAGTCCAGGAGCTTCATTATAAGCTAAAATAGTTGATTAATCTAATAAAAATAGTATTATAAAAAATACCATGGGATATGAAGTCGCGTTAAATAAGTCGTGGGAAGAGTTGGAAAGAGCTAATCCTGCGTGTGCAATCAGCGTAAGATTCCTTGCGGATACCTATAGTATTAACATACAGGAGCGGCAGGTTCTTTCACTGTCTTGTAATATTCCGGCCAAGGATTTTCAGGCTATACTGATTTTGCATTACCTGGCCACGCAATTAAAAGGTTTGCCTGTGTTAACCGGAGAGTGGCTCCCCTTTAGGCAATTATCCGGTGTCGAAGGATATAGGGAAGCTTTCCGTAACCGTTCGCTGGTGCCCATCATTCGCAAGTACGGGGGTAATGCGCAAGGTTTATATGCGGCATTAGAGAGGTTGCCGGCACAAAACGCAGAGGGTGCGGATGCCGCTATTATCATCGAAGCCTTTGGAGGGGTACCGGTATTATTGAAAGTGTGGCAGAAGGACGAAGAATTCGATGCCGATGCCAATATCTTTTTTGACCGTAGTGTCACGGGCATATTCTGCACCGAAGATATCGTAGTCTTGGCGGGTTTTGTGGCCGCAGCCGTATAAGAGATGAAAAAGAGGGAATTAAAGAAACTAATTACTTTAGGCGTATCGCTTGTCACCATTGCGGTTTTTTATTCCTGCGAGAAGTTTTATTCTTTATCCCGGCGTTATCATCCCACAGAGACGAGCATTTCTTCGCCTCAAGGGTACAATTATGAGGATATTCTTGTTACCAGAGTCATTGATGGAGATACCGTGCAGCTTGAGTCAGGCGATCGGGTGCGGCTTATCGGTATCGATACCCCCGAGATACATAATTCAAAGAAACTCTACCGTGACTCGGGACGCGCAGGGCAGGATATTGCCACTATCAAGGAACTGGGAAGGAAATCGCACCTTTTTACCAAAGAACTCATTGAAGGCAAGCGGGTGCGATTAGCGTTTGACGTAGAACGGTTTGACCGTTATAATAGATTATTAGCGTATATCTATCTAGCGGATGGAACGTTTGTGAACGCGCAGATTGTTAAGGAAGGTTATGCGTCATTGATGAGTATCCCTCCAAATGTAAAATACGCTGAAGAACTCCGCGTATTATACCGTGAAGCGCGTCAGAATAAAAAAGGGCTTTGGCAATAGTTTAGTGTCCCAGTATACCAGGCTTTAGAGCACCAGTTGAAAAATCATACTACGTAAAGGTAGGAGAGGATTATGTTACGGAGTTTAACTGCCGGTGAATCGCACGGAAAAGGGTTAGTGGCGATTGTTGAGGGCATGCCCGCAGGCCTGAAGATAGACCCTCAAGTGATCAATCAGGAATTAAAGCGCAGGCAAGAAGGGTTTGGCCGAGGGAAGCGCATGCAGATTGAGCATGACCAGGCAGAGATTATTTCCGGAGTGAAGAAACACATTAGCCTCGGCAGTCCGATTGCCCTATTGATACGGAATAAGGATTCTCGCATCGAGAAGTTAAAAAAGGTGATTTGTCCGCGTCCAGGACATGCAGATTTAGCAGGGTTGCTTAAATATGGGTTTGGGGATATCCGCGAAGTATTAGAGCGTGCCTCGGCGCGCAGCACCGTCTCTACGGTAGCCATCGGGGCTCTGGCAAAGATACTCTTGCGTGAGTTTGGGATCACGATAACAAGTGAAGTATTGTGCGTGGGAGGCAGGACCTGTAAAGAAGGTATGCAGAAGATGATTCTTGACGCCATGGAGAATAAAGATACTGTCGGAGGGATTTTTCAGGTGACGGCAAAAGGAGCTCCGGTAGGGTTAGGAAGCTATTGCTCTGCCGATAGGAGGCTTGACGGCCGATTTGCCCAGGCGCTTATGTCTATCCCGGGGATTAAGGCAGTGGCAGTTGGATTAGGGTTTGGGTTTGCCGAGAAGTGGGGTTCCGAAGTACACGACGCGTTGTATCTTAACAAGAAAAAAGGGTATTTTCGCAAGACTAATAATGCCGGAGGTATTGAGGGGGGGATTTCTAACGGAGAGGATATTGTCTTACGTGCTTGTATGAAACCCATTTCAACCCTGATGAATCCTTTGGAATCGGTGAATATTACCAATAAGAAATCCGCGCGTGCCGCGGTTGAACGCTCTGATATTTGCGTGGTGCAGGCGGCCGGAGTTGTGGCAGAATCTACATGTGCCTTTGTGCTGGCCGATGCGCTATTAGAGAAGTTCGGCAGTGATAGCCTTTCTGACATTAAGAAGGCCTATCAGGCGTATCAAAGAAGGATACAATAAGAAAGCGAGGAAGAAAGAGTATGGCAGGGATTGAATATTACAATTTGCAATGGATGAAGGCAGAAGGCGGGAACCAATTGGCGATCAAGGGTGAGGTGACTAACCGTTCGGGAAAACATTATAATGCGGTTTCCATACGAGTTATCCTTTTTAGTAAAAATATACCAATTGTCAGCGCCGTGATTGTCGTCAATGGCCTTGCTATCGGAAGGACCAAGGACTTTGAGAAGAAGTTTGATGATTTAGATTACGAGAAGGTTGCGACGACTATTACGCGTTACGACGTCTATACCGAAAGCGCGTACTAAAAAAGATGTGAGAAAATCACTCCCTCTTCGTCTGTTATAGATAGAAGGGGGGTGATAGGCATGGAGGCAGAACAGATACTGAAGGTGGTGCGCGTGCACCGATTTGACGGAGATTCCAAGGTAAAGGCGTTTGTGGATATTACCGTAGGCGATTTCGTCATTAAGGGGCTGCGTATCCTACAGGGAAAGAATGGTTTGTTCTTAGGTATGCCGCAGGAGAAAGCAAAAGATGGTAAGTGGTATAGTACCTTTTATCCTGCGAATGAAGAAGCAAAGCAGGATTTGCATGAGGTAGTCTTAGCTGCATACCAGGAATAACGCAATGAGGGGGGCACCCGTGAGATCGAGTGCCCCCTGCTTAATTGGCGGGGGATTGTATGGCGCAAAATAATATTTATTTAGTAGGGTTTATGGGAACGGGGAAGACCTCGGTAGGCAAAGCGCTGGCGAAGAAGAAGGGATCTAATTTTGTCGACCTGGATGATCTGATCGAATTAAAAGAGAGGCGTCGTATCACTGACATCTTTGCGCAAGACGGAGAGCCTTATTTCCGGCGCATAGAGAGAAAGACCCTTAAAGAGGTCGCCCGCCAAAAGAATTTTGTGGTCGCCTGCGGGGGAGGGATCGTGATCGATCCGGAGAATATCGTGGTAATGAAAGAATCGGGGGTTATGATCTGTCTTTCGGCAGCTCCCGAAGTCATTATTGCGCGTACCTGCGGCTCGTCAGGCCGTCCGCTCTTAAACGTCGCGGATCCTAAAACGCAGATTGAGTTATTATTGAATCTGCGCGCCCCCTATTATGCGCACGCAGATAAGTCTATTGATACTTCTTGCCTTTCTCTTAAGGAAGTGGTAGAAAAAATTATAAAGATGTTATTGTCAGGGCATACGGCAGGCGCGAAGAAAAGAAAGGAGAATCGGCGTATTTCTAAATCAGCGTAACAATTTGAATTATTTAAAACAGATGAGGCATGTGTTGCATAACGAAAGGGGGAGGTAATGAAAAAGATTTTGTATGTAGAGGATGAGCCGAATCAGATTATGTTGGTTCAGGCGCGGCTGGAGCAGAACGGTTACCAATGTATTGCGGCAGAAGACGGAGAAATAGGATTAAAGAAAGCTATCGAGGAAAAACCGGATTTGGTCCTTCTCGATATCTTTTTGCCGAAAATGAGCGGCTTTGAAGTATGCCGGCTCCTCAAACAGAATCCTGAAACTAAAGATATCCCTGTTATGATACTTACCGCTTCCGGAGTGGAGTATGTGGATGAACAGGCCAAGACTGCCGGCGCGAACGCCTGCCTTATGAAGCCGTACGAAGGAGCAGTACTAATCGCCCAGATTAAGGTTTTGCTGGGAGAAATAAAATAATAATTCCGATCAAGTATACTTTCTCCCTGCAGGTTTTTTCGGCAGGAAAGACGCGCAATACAGATGACGCATTTCGAAGCCCTTATCGGCTTAAACATGGTTCCCGGGATGGGAAGTATCCGTCTTAAGAAACTCCTTGCGCATTACTCTGCCCCGGAGGAGATATTCTCTGTTTCTACAAAAGAGTTAATGGGAGTAAGCGGGATAGGAGAGAGTATTGCCGAGGGGATCCATCGCATTACCGGTCAGGTAATCGACCAGGAACTGGATCTGGCAAAGAAACAGGGGGCAGAGGTTATTACGTATGATGATGATTCCTATCCTGTCAACCTTAAGGAAATTCATGATCCTCCTATTGTGTTATATCTGAAGGGGGTTTTGAAAACACAGGATGTGATCTCTCTTGCAATCGTAGGGAGCAGGCGGGCTTCTTTTTACGGTCTCTCACAAGCCGAACATTTTGCCGGTGAGCTTGCCGTACGTGGGATAACCGTTATTTCAGGGATGGCGCGGGGTATTGATACCAGCGCCCATCGAGGCGCATTAAAGGCAGGCGGCAGGACTCTTGCGGTAATGGGAAGCGGATTTTCCCATCCCTATCCTCCCGAGAATAAGGATCTTATGGAGGAGATTGCGGAGAGTGGGGTGGTGATCTCTGAATTTTCTCTTTCTACTCCTCCTTTACGCGCTAATTTCCCGCGCCGTAATCGCATCATAAGCGGATTAAGCCTTGGAGTCCTGGTGGTAGAGGCTGCGCGTAATAGTGGGGCTTTGATTACTGCGGATTTTGCCTTAGAGCAGGGCAGGGAAGTGCAATTTATACAGCAAGAGACCTGCAAAGAGATAGCCGAATCAGGCGATTCACCATTAGAATACCTGCAAATATTGGAAAATAGACTTGGTTTAACTCTAAATTTAGTTTTTAATTAACAATATCAGCACGTTGTGGACGAATACTACATTATAAGTTTCCAAAAGGGGTTAAGTTTAGTATGGAAAATATTGAAAACTGGTTGAAAAAAAGGAAACAAAAAGGGAGGCATTCATTCAAATAGAAATGGATAATATTTGAAGCAAATTCTTCTTGAATTTTTATTATAAGATATATATAATATAACAAAGTCAATTATCAAAAAAGGGACAAGAAAATGCCTTCAATCGTAAAGAAAGCTAAGGAACCTCAAGAAGACTTCATGAACAAATTTAAGACCTTTATGGAGGGAAGTAAAAAGATTAAAAAGTATAACGAATACTTTCGGTATTTAGAAATACTCAAGAAGATTTATTTTAGTGAAGAAAAATTAGATGATAAATATTTTTTCCCAAAGATTGAAGGGATTTCTCGCTAAGGAAAAGTTATATGCCTCATGAAGTAGATCGTCCTACCATTCATGCTCTCCTTAATGAAACTCAGCAGCTAAGACATAAGCAAATAGAAAAGCTAGAAATTCAGTTAAAAGCAACTGTCATAACATACACCGCTAATTTCCAACATCCCGCAGGCGGAATGAATTACAAGGATATTCCTGCTTTTCAATCAATGCTAGATAGCTTAGGTGTGAGAAAGAAGAAGCGTATAGCCTTCATTATACATAGCCCTGGCGGTATAGTTCATGTCGCAGAAAAA
>JAHISH010000044.1 GCA_018818365.1 Candidatus Omnitrophota bacterium
AAAGATATTGGTACTAGTTTTTGGTCTCCTGCGTTCTTTGAGGTGACCGGCATGTTAAAAGAGAACAGCCTTCTTGAAATTGAAATAACTAATACGTTTGCGAACGCAATACAGGGGATGCCTGACAATCTTAACGGAGTACCGTCTTCTCTTAAAGACAGGTACGCCCGGTGGAGAGTTTTTAAAAAAGACGAACTTTCATACGGTCTCTCCACTGCCCCTAAACTATTGTTCTTCCGAGAGTAGCAATCTGCGTATTCCCCTGCGCGAAAGCAATCGGGCCGCTATTCTCTGAAAGTAACGAATGCTGAAAATCGGGTCCGTATCATTAAAATCTAATCTTATTCTCGCTCCTTTGGCGGGTATCAGCGACCTGCCTTATCGTATGCTTAATCGACGCTTCGGGGCGGAGCTGGCGTTTATTGAAATGCTTAATTGCCGGTCGCTTAGCCACAAGAGCAGGCGGACAAAAGAGATGCTGGCTACCAATCCCGATGACCGTCCCTTGGGGATTCAGATACTCGGTTGCGAGCCGCGTTTTATTCTCAAAGCGTTGGATGTGTTACGCACCTATGAGTTTGAAGTCTTGGATTTTAATGCTGCCTGCCCCGCTAAGAAAGTGGTGCGCAGAGGAGAAGGGGCCGGGTTGTTAAAGGATCCTAAGAAACTAAAGAAACTATTAGAATTAGTGGTGGGCAATACTAAGGTTCCGGTAACGGTAAAAATCCGTTTGGGATGGGATAAGGATTCGGTCAATGCCCGGGAAGTTGCGCTCCTTGCGGAGGATGCGGGGGTAGCAGGGATCTTTGTGCATGGCAGGACGAAGATGCAAGGGTATAGCGGAAGAGTCGATTATACGCATATTGCCGGTGTCAAGAAAGCGGTGCGTATTCCGGTTATTGCAAGTGGGGATATTATGTCAGCTGAATTGGCAGTCAAGATGCGTAAAGAGACCGGTTGCGACGGTTTGGCAATCGCGCGGGGTGGTTTAGGTAACCCTTGGATATTCAAAGAGATACAGAGTTTATTAAGGGGGGAACCTGTTCCTGCACGGCCCTCTAAAGAGGATATTATGAAAGTAATGCTTGAGCATTTGATAGCCTGCGACCGATATTACGGCGAAAGAATCGGGGTAATCCGGTTCCGGAAGTTTTTTAGTTGGTATACTCGGGGATTCCGTAAGGTTAGGTCCTTGCGCGAAAAGTCTTCACAAGCGAAGACAGAAGAACAGATGTGCCGGATTATAGAGGAGAGTAGGGGGTCTTATTAACAGAAAATCCCGCGTCATTGTAGCGGGATTTTTGTAGGTGATAGGCCTGTCTAGCTTTCGCTATCGCAAGCATCCTCCTTGTTCTGTGCTTCATAACTAGTATGCCATACTACTGATGAAAAATCAAGGCAGCCTAAAAAAAATATAGTATAATGCCTTTTGTGAAACGACTCCGTGATATCTCTGTCCGCTATTGTAAGGGTATCGGTCCGACTCGTGCAAAGGCCTTGCACGGAATCGGGGTCGATACTGTTGAAGACCTTTTTTATTATTTCCCCCACCGTTACGAAGACCGCACCAATTTTAATCCCATTGCGAAACTCAAAGAAGGAGAATTCCATACGATCAAAGGCGAAGTCTTCGCGCGGGGGGAGCGCCGGTCTTTCCGCCGTCGCAGGTTTACTATTCAGGAAGTCGTCGTTACCGATACAAGCGGAAGGATATCCTGTGTCTGGTTTAATCAGCCATACCTTAAAGAATATTTTAAGGTAGGAGCTGTCTTTATCCTCTATGGGAAGGTCGAGCGCTATGGGGCGAAGTTACAGATGAACTCTCCCGAATTTGAAGCCGTTGATGAGGAAGAAGAGTCATTAAGCGTCGGAAGGATTATCCCCGTCTACCGTGTCACCGAAGGCATCTCTCAGCGCATATTCCGGCGTATTGTATTCTCGGTGATCGAAGCGTACTGTCCTTTGTTGAAAGATGCGCTTACCTTTGATATCCGTGCTAGAAACAATCTTCTTAATCTTGCGAAGGCACTACGTAATATCCATTTCCCCGACAACCTCCAGATGCAAAAAGAGGCGTATCGGCGGCTTTCTTTTGAAGAATTTTTCTTGTTTCAGCTTCCTTTGGTATTACGTAAACTCAAGAAGAAAGAGCGCAAGGGGATAACGCATAAGACGCAAGGATTGATGGTGCCGGAATTCAAGAAGAGTCTTCCCTTTACCTTGACCGTTTCTCAGGAAAGAGTGCTTGAGGAAGTGTCTGTTGATATGGCAAAGGAGCAACCCATGCAGAGGCTCTTACAGGGGGATGTGGGTTCCGGAAAGACTATTGTGGCAACTATCGCTTCGCTCATCTCGATACAAGGCCGCTATCAGGTAGGATTTATGGTCCCTACGGAGATATTGGCGAAGCAGCATTATGAAAAGATTATGTTTCAAACAGAAGGGATGAGGATAGGTAACAGAAAGATTAAGATTGCACTGATGACCGGGAGTGTGCCGAAGAAAGAGAAGGAGAGGATCTCTCAGGAAATTAAATCCGGCAAGATTGATATGGTTATCGGCACTCATGCGTTGTTGGATGAAGGTATACACTTTAAGAACCTGGGGTTAGTAGTTATTGACGAGCAGCATAAGTTCGGGGTAGCGCAGCGTGCCTTATTGCCCCAGAAAGGCCCTTCTCCTGATGTCTTGGTGATGACTGC
>JAHISH010000045.1 GCA_018818365.1 Candidatus Omnitrophota bacterium
ACGGGGAATCTTGATTCCAAGAGCAAAGAGGAGATTTTAGCAGTATTAACCCAGCTCAATCAAAAAGGCAAGACCGTGGTGGTGGTTACGCATGAGAATGAGGTTGCCTCGTATGCCAGGAGGATTATTCTTATGCGAGACGGTAAAGTTATCTCTGATACCGTGAAAGCCGGCGCTATCCCTCCGGGAGAATCTCAAGGCGCGGAAAAAGTCTGTGCGAATCTCTCCGCATCATCGCGTAAAGTCGGCAGGGCAGAGCTCATTGATTTTATACGCCAGGCATTATCTGCGATGATTGCCCATAAGGCGCGCTCTTTCTTGTCTATTTTGGGGATATTGATCGGCGTTGCCGCAGTTATCGCGATGCTTGCGCTTGGACAGGGCGCAAAGGAATCTATCCAGAAGCAGCTTGCTTCTTTGGGGTCGAATCTTTTGATGATCAGGCCGGGTTCTTCGCGGCTGCATGGAGTGGCTTTAGAGTCGGGTTCAGTGACGCGTTTTACCTTATCTGATGTTTCCGCCATCGCTGAGTTGCGTAATACCGTGGTGCGCATAAGCCCCTCAGTACGAGGCAGGGGCCAGACCGTATACGGAAATAAAAACTGGAATACTCAGATAGAAGGAACCGGCGTCGATTATGCGCTGATGCGCGCAAGCGTTCCTGAAGTAGGAAGATTCTTTACCGAGGATGAAGTAACGAAGAGAGAGAAAGTCGCGGTCCTTGGGCCAACGGTGGCACGTGAGCTTTTCGGAGAGGCAAATCCGGTCGGAGAAAGTATTAAGATAAATCTGATCAATTTTACCGTGATCGGAGTATTGCCTTCTAAAGGAGCAAATGCCTTTCACGATCAGGATGATGTCTTGCTTATGCCGATTACTACCGCGATGTACCGTCTCTTAGGAAAAGAATACATCGATCAGATTTATGTGGAGGGGCGGGCTCCCGAGCTGATGGAGAGTGCCCAGGAGCAGATATCCGGAGTCATTAAAAGACTGCACCGCCTTGGGAAGGAAGATAAAGATTCTTTTCAGATCAGGAATATGGCGGATATAAAAGAGACCCTTGAGGCGACTACGAAGACTATGTCTATGCTATTAGGTGCAATTGCGGCAATATCTCTTTTAGTGGGCGGGATCGGTATTATGAATATTATGTTGGTTTCAGTTACCGAACGTACCCGGGAGATAGGTTTACGTAAAGCCATCGGAGCCACCTATCATGATATTATGCTGCAGTTTCTGGTAGAAGCGATACTCATGGCTACTCTTGGAGGGATCTTTGGTATCCTTTTGGGCAGCGGTATCGCGGTATTAATCACTACCTTTACCGGATGGGCGGTAAGGATCTCTACATCATCAATTATCTTGGCTACGTCATTCTCTGTTATTGTCGGGGTCGTCTTTGGGCTTTGGCCTGCCCGCCAGGCCGCACGCCTTAATCCTATCGAAGCATTGCGCTACGAGTGAAGCTCCTCGTTTCCTCAAAAGCGAAATACTTAAAGCGGCTACGCTTCTTCCCCCTAAAAGAAAAAGGTTTCTAGCCGATTAAGTATGGAACAAAACTCCTTTTCCCCCAATAATTTACCTTGAAAATGAGCCTTTTATGGGTTATACTTGAATATCCTAGAGTATTTATGCTCTCGCGGCCTTAAAATTGCGCCTTTCAAGGCATGGATCGAGTAATATCCGCGTAAGTATTCCGCTTCAGAGATCATCAGAAGTTTAGAACTTTAGTCCGAGGAACTTCACTTTTTCTATGAAAGATACCTTTCACCTTAATATCTCTACTGCCGATAATCTCGGGATAGGACTCTTTAAGTGTAGCATCGATCCGAAGGGGAAATTCATTGCCATCAACACTACCTTAGCGACCATGCTGGGATTCTCCTGTAAGGTCGATTTAAAGAGCCGTGCCTTCCGTGACCTTTTCTCGCGCCCTCATGACGCGGATGAGTTTTTTAACCTTCTCCGTCAGGATACTAAAGTAAATTTCTTCGAGACCCTTTTTGTTCCCCGAGGAGGAGAGCCGGTCTGGGTGGCAATTACCGCTTCCAAAGTGGAAGATGCAGATAAGAAGGAGTATATGGAGGGGATAATCGAAGATGTCTCCTCTCATAAGGAAATGGAGGAGCGTTTAGCGTTAGAGAGAGATTTAACCCAAGGCTTGTTGGATCATATCCCGGATGCCATATATTTTAAAGACCGTAATAACCGTATTATCAAAGTCAATAATTTCTACGCGCAGGGGATGGGATTTTCTCCGGAGCATGTTTTAGGCAAGACGGATTTTGATTTCTTCCCTATTGACCAGGCGCAGAAGATGGCTGACGATGATAACTATGTGTTGCGCACGGGCAGGCCAATTGTCGGCAAGATCGAACGTACGCTTCTTCCTAACGGTACGTGGAATCAGGTCAGTACTACCAAAATCCCTATGTATGACCGAAAAGGAGAAGTCATCGGCACCATGGGGATTACCAGGGATATGACTGCGTATGCTAATCTGGAGAAAGAACGCCTTACTATGCTGCGTAGCGCCTTCTCCGCGCTCGGGAAGACCTTAGAGATGCGCGATCCCTATACCTACGGACATAACCATAATGTCGCGAATATTGTAGAGAAGATAGGAAAGGCTTTGGGATGGGATGAAGATCGGCTTTTAAGCATGCGCCTTGCCGCTGAGTTGCATGACCTTGGCAAGATATCAATACCTCTTGATATCCTCAACAAACCGGGAAAATTGAATGACGCGGAATACCGCCTGATACAGGAACATGTTACTACTTCTTATTCGATCATTAAAGATTCCCATTTTCCCGTATCATTAGCCGAAGCGATCTATCAGCATCACGAACGCCTCGACGGCTCCGGATACCCCCGCGGCCTCAAGGATGACCAGATCATTATGGAGGCACGTATCTTGGCAGCAAGCGATGTGTTGGAATCTATGGCTTCCTACCGGCCGTACCGTGAAAGTTTAGGGATTGAGAAGGCCCTTGAAGAGTTAGAGAAAGGCCGCAGTTTCCAATACGATTCGGAGATAGTTGATATCATCAGCCAGTTTATCAGCGAAAACGACAGGAAACCTTTTTGGGTTGAGAATTAAATACGTCGTGTGTTAATAGATTTTTAAATAAGCCCGCAGCTGCATGCTTCGGGCTTTTTTATCTCTCAGGAGAAAATTATACTATCATTTCTTTGCGCGTTTGCTATAATACCTTAGAAAGTAAAAGGAGACGTATGAAGAAGGTAAAAATAGTAGTGATTGATGACGAAAAAGACTTTACGATGTTATTGAAGTTGAACCTCGAAGAGACCGGGCTCTATGAGGTTTTTGTGATGAATGAAGGAGCAGAGGCATTAAAGACGATAAAAAGAGTTAATCCGGAGATCGTCTTATTAGATATTATTATGCCTGATTTAGACGGTTTTAAGGTCTTAGAATTGATTAAGAACGATCCTCAGATCAATACTGTCTCTGTAATGATGCTCACCGCTTTGGATACTTTAGAAGACAGAGAAAAAGCCCAACGCCTTTATAATGAATGCTACCTGGTAAAACCGACTCCGCTGGATGTGTTGGTTGAAGAGATCGAAAAGGTAGTCAAGAGGCGTACGCAGGCAGGGCTTTCCTAATACACGTAACACCACCATTCAAGATATTATGTCCTACCAGGTCTTTGCCCTCAAGTGGCGTCCGCAGAAGTTCGAAGAAATAGTCGGCCAGCCGCATGTAGTGACTACCCTCAAGAGTGCCT
>JAHISH010000046.1 GCA_018818365.1 Candidatus Omnitrophota bacterium
CTCGGCGCCGCGGCCAACCGTATTATTGATCAAACGTTCAACAGTAGAAGATGATACTATGTCCGATAAAGGTTTTCCCTTCACCAGTGAGAAGCGCGCTAAAGGAAGCATCCCTTCCCCATGGCTTCCGATTACCATCGCATCAATATCTGTTACCGGAATATGCAATTCTGCAGAGATGAGATTAGCGAAACGGGAAGCATCCAAGCTTACTCCCATTCCCAATACTCTGTTGCAAGGGAATCCTGTCGTCTTTAATGCCACATGGGTCATAAGGTCCAAAGGGTTAGTCACGACAATAAGTATGGCAGAAGGAGCGTATGTCTTTACGGCAGTAGAGACTTCCGTAGTGATCGCGGCATTCTTCACCCGCAGCTCTTCACGACTCATTCCCGGCTTGCGGGCAAGGCCCGCGGTAAGTACTACTACCGTAGAATCCTTTAATGCAGTAAAATCATTAGAGCCTTCTATGCAATAATGCGTATGTACGAGGAAACGCGCATCTTCAAGATCCAGTGATTTTCCCTGTGCAAGACCTTTGACAATATCAATTAGTACGATAGAGCCAAAATTTTCTTGGGTTAGGCGTAAGGCAGTAGTACTTCCTACATTTCCCGCACCAATAATTGCTATCTTCATAGCTTTAAATTACTCATTACGTGTTTACTAGTCTCTGATTTTTTTAATAATCGCATCCGCCATCTGGCTGGTTCCTACCGCAGTAGGGTCTATGGGGTTTGATTTTAAATCGTAGGTAACCTCTTTGCCTTCGGCAATAACACTTTTTACTGCTTCTTCCAGTTTCGAAGCGGCAGCTTCCTCTTTGAGATATCTAAGCATCAATACGCCTGAAAGTATCATTGCGGTGGGGTTGACCTTATTAAGGCCCTTATATTTTGGCGCAGAGCCGTGCACCGCTTCAAATACCGCCATTGTCTCCCCAATGTTGGCACCCGGCGCAATACCTAAGCCCCCGATCAATCCCGCGCAAAGGTCAGAGATAATGTCCCCGTATAAGTTGGGAAGTACCAATACATCGAAGTTGTGCGGTTTCTGCACCAGCTGCATTGCCATATTATCCACAATCGCCTCTTCGAATTTTACTTTACCTTCGTACCGTAGTGCAACCTCCCGGGCCGTTCTTAAAAATAACCCATCGGTGAACTTCATGATATTTGCCTTATGTACCGCGGTGACTTTCTTGCGATTGTGGTAAAGGGCATATTCGAATGCAAACCGTACTATCCGCTCACAGGCAAACCGTGAAATAGGCTTTATGGATATTCCTGAATCGTCACGGATCTTTTTACCGGACATTTTCCCGATTGACTCGATCAGAGACTTAGTTTGATCTTTTCCTTCTTCAAATTCAATCCCTGCGTAAAGATCCTCACTATTCTCACGAATGATCACCAGGTCTATATTCTTATAGAGACTTTTTACGCCTTCGTAGGAACGGGCCGGTCGCACACACGCATATAAATCCAATGCGTGTCTTATGGCCACATTGACCGAACGGAATCCTTCTCCGATAGGAGTAATAATCGGTCCTTTAAGGGCGACGGTATTCTTTTTGACCGACTCAATGACTGTATCCGGCAAGACCGTACCCGTTGTTTCCCAGACTCCTTGTCCGGCATTCACAATGTCCCATTCGATCTTGATGCCGGTTGCCTCAATACATCGACGCGCGGCATCTGAAACTTCAGGCCCTATTCCATCTCCGGGTATTAAGGTGACTCGATGCGCCATTTTACTAGTTTCTATAACGTTAACTTCCCGTGTTTCTTATAATAATTCATAATGCCGCCTTCCGTAAGCAGATTTTGCATAAAGGCAGGTAACGGTTTGATCTTTAATTCTTTATGCTGCGAGACATTTCTAACCAACCCATGATCCAGGTCTATCTCTAAGAGATCCTTTTCATATATTTGGCCGGTATCCGTTTCTATCAGAAGTAGCCCAATATTGAAGGAATTACGGAAGAATATCCGGGCGAACGACTTTGCTAATACGGCAACGATGCCGGCTTCTTTTATGACTAAAGGCGCTTGTTCACGAGAAGAGCCCATTCCAAAGTTATTGCCCGCTACTATAACTGATTTGCCAAAAGAGATCTTTTCTGGGAACGTAGGATCAATATCTTCCATTACGTGTTTGGCAAGCTCCTTTATATCGGTGATTGCAAACTTATAGCGGCCAGAGATAATGAAATCAGTATTTATATTATCCCCAAGTCTTATCGCTTCTGCGTGTAATCTCATTTTTGCTAAAGTTGCCTGAACTCTTCAGGGTGTTTTACTTTTCC
>JAHISH010000047.1 GCA_018818365.1 Candidatus Omnitrophota bacterium
AAGCGCCGTCAAAAGCTCTACCAATGGATAGCGCAGAGAAATCTTCCGCGTACAGAGCCGGCACTTGCCTCCTAGAAGTATGTAGCTGATAAAAGGGATATTATCGTAGGCGGGAATACGCTTCTTGCAATGAGGGCAATGGGAACTAGGCCAGACTACCGACTCCTCTAAAGGCATACGGTGAATACACACATTTAAGAAGCTTCCCACAATCGCACCGAAACAAAAGAAAATCAGAACGGCAATCATATTTTTTTCGCTCCTTTAGTAAGTGCTTTTCGCATGATCTCAACAGGCGCCTTCTTAGGTTTAATCCAAAGATCCAGCGCCTCGGCCCCTTGATAGAGCAACATCAATAGGCCGTTTGCCACTCGGCATCCTTTTTCTTCCGCTGCCATAAGTAACCGGGTCTTTGCCGGATTATAGATCACCTCATAGACGAATAACCCGGGATGTAAAACCGCGGGGTCTACTATCATAGGGTCATCGGGCTTCATCCCTACCGGCGACGCATTGATCAGTAAATCTTTTTTTTGTACGGATAACTCGGCGATACTGCTGACTGCGGTAAAACGGGTATTCGGGAAAAGAGGGTAAAATCTTTTAAATAATCCTAAACTCTTGAACCTATCAATGTCGTAGATATCGACCTCCTGGACACCCAGCTTCCCAAGCACAAAGCCGACTGCCTTGGCCGCGCCCCCTGCCCCGATCAGTGCGACTTTGCGGGGCTTAAGTTTAAGTTCTTTAAGATGCCGGACAAACCCTAGGCAATCGGTATTATACCCGCAACGTCTGCCGCGCGGGTCTATGACCACCGTATTGGCCGCGCCGATAGACTTGACTGCTTCCGCACAGTAGCCGTCCAGATACCGCAAGACTTCTTCCTTATAGGGAACGGTGACATTAAAACCGCGGATATTTTTTTGGGAAAAGGAACGGAAGAAATCCTTGAGTCTATCAGGGGGAACTTCGAACAATCGGTAGTGCGCGCGGCGCTTAAGGTGCCGAAATGCCGCATTATGCATTAACGGTGAAAGGCTGTGCTTGACCGGATACCCCAGTAACCCGTACAACGGCGGAGTCTTCATCGCCTCCTAGAGAAATTAGGCTGAATCAATTTTATTAATCGCGTCCAGATACGCCCGGATTGCCGCTTCCACGATATCGGTACTTGCCCCGCGCCCATTAATCTCGATGCCTTTTATTTTCAAACAGAGGCTGACCTGTCCAAGCGCATCCTTCCCCGAAGTCACCGCTTCCAGGCGGAAATCCTGCAGCCTGGCCTTATAGCCGGTGATCTTATCAAGGGCTTTAAAACAAGCATCCACCGGCCCATCCCCAGTCGAAGTCCCGGTTAATTGCTTGGATTTTCTCTTTACCACCACACGGGCTTTCGGTTTAAGAATAGTGCCTGAGTGCACTTCAAAACGTACCAATTGCCAGACCGCAGAAACGATACGGATCTCATCCTCCGCAATCGCCCTTAGATCATCGTCAAATATATCTTTTTTCTTATCGGCAAGTTCCTTAAAACGCACAAAGGCCTTATTGAGTTGTTCTTCGTCAAGATGAAACCCCTGTGTCTTAAGCCGCTCACGAAAGGCATGGCGGCCGGAATGTTTTCCTAAGATCAGCTGGCTTTCGGCAATACCGACATCATGCGGATCCATGATCTCATAGGTAATCCTCTTCTTTAACACCGCATCCTGATGTATCCCGGATTCATGGCGGAAGGCATTGCGCCCGACAATCGCCTTATTCGGCGGCACCACAAAATCAGTCAAGTTGCTCACCAGGCGCGAGGTGCGGAATATCTCCTTGGTATTGATCTGGGTATAGACCTTGGCAAAAACATCGGGCCTGGTCTTGACCGCCATCACAATCTCTTCAAGCGAGGCATTGCCGGCACGTTCTCCGATACCGTTCACCGTACAATGCACCTGCCGCGCGCCGGCTAAGACCGCGGAAAGGGAATTAGCCACCGCCATGCCGAGATCATCGTGGCAATGAATGGCGATTACCGCCTTATTGATATTCGGGACGTTATTACGGATATCCGTGATCAAAGAATATATCTCTTGCGGATAACTATACCCGACGGTATCGGGGATGTTAATGGTACGCGCCCCTGCCTTGATCGCCGATTCAACGATCTTAAACAAAAACGGCCGTTCAGAACGCGTGGCATCTTCGGGAGAAAATTCGATATCATCACAAAAGGTGCGCGCGCGCACGATCGCATCTTTCGCGATCCCCATAATCTCTTCCTCTGCCTTACGGAATTTGTACTGTAGATGGATCTTGGAGGTAGCCAGGAATACATGGATACGCGGATGTCTGGCAGGTTTGACTGCGTGCGCTGCGGCCTCAATGTCTTGTGCGAGGCAGCGGGCCAGCGCGCAGACTCCGCTTTTTTTAATATTGCGGGCGATAGCCTGTACCGCCTGGGAATCACCGGGGCTGGCGACAGGAAAACCCGCCTCAATAATATCCACGCCGAGTTTCTCAAGTTGAAACGCAATTTCCAGCTTCTGCGGCGCGGTCAAAGAAGCGCCGGGCGCTTGTTCGCCGTCACGAAGCGTTGTATCGAAAATAATTATCTTTTCCATATTCTACTGCTTTCTAAAAGAATCTTACTTAAATGAGCAGACAACTTACGCGACCACAAAGGAGCGTAAGTTGTAGCACTCTGATATTGCTTCCCTTTGCGTCTGCGAATTTATACCGTACGCTGCAAGCAGTTTTCTCTGAAAACTGCGCAGCGTTTTGCGTACGGTATCTTACTTCCGCATCCAAGGCATAAATGAGGCCACAACTTACAAAGCGTAAGCGAATGTAAGTTGTTAAGCCGAATTTATTCCGAGCTTAGGATAAAATTATTAACAATAATTTTATCCTGCTAAGCGAGGAATCTTACTTCCGCATCCAAGGCATCATCTCTCTAAGCTGCTGCCCCGTCTTCTCTATCGGATGGTCGTCCCCGTCCTTGAGCAATTTATTAAAATTGGGCCGGCCCTCTTCATTTTCCTTGATCCACTCGCGGGCGAATTTTCCTGACGTAATACTTTTGAGCATTTTCTTCATGACCTTGCGCGTCTTCTCGGTAATGATCATCGGCCCGCGGGTCAAATCTCCGTAGCAGGCAGTGTTAGATACTCGACGACGCATTCCGGAAATACCCGTTTCTTGAATCAAATCGGTAATAAGCTTTAATTCATGCAGAACCTCGAAATACGCGATCTCAGGCTGATACCCCGCATCCACCAAGGTATCGAATCCCGCCTTGATCAATTCGGTAACTCCGCCGCAGAGTACTGCCTGCTCCCCGAAAAGATCTGTCTCGGTCTCTTCGTTAAAGGTTGTTTCTATAACTCCGGCGCGCGTGGCTCCGATCGCTTTGGCATAGGCAAGCGCAATCTGTTTTGCCTGGCCGGTGGCATCTTGAAAAATTGCGATAAGGCTGGGAACCCCCTTGCCCTCTTCAAACATACGCCGCACCAACGCCCCGGGGCCTTTTGGCGCGATCATGAAGACATCAACGTTCTTGGAAGGCTTGATCTGTTTAAAACGGATATTGAATCCGTGAGAGAAACAGAGCGCCTTTCCTTTTTTTAGATTTGGTTTAATGGACTCCGTATAGACTTTTGCCTGCACATGGTCCTGGGTCAAAATCTGAATAATATCCGCGGCCTTTGCTGCTTCCTGCGCGGAGACCGGCACAAATCCGTCGGCCTTCGCCTTTTCAAAATTTTCTGTCCCCGCCATTTCAGAGACGATCACCCGGCACCCGGAGTCTCTCAAGCATAATGCCTGTCCGCGCCCTTGGATGCCATAGCCGATGATCGCGATTGCCTTATCCTTTAATAAACTCACGTCCGCATCGTTGTCATAATAAATCTTTGCCATTTCCAACCCCTTTCTTCTTCGATGTCTTTCTCGTCTCTTGGGTCACTTTCGTCCGACGAAAAGACGAAATTGACGAAA
>JAHISH010000048.1 GCA_018818365.1 Candidatus Omnitrophota bacterium
CTAATGGAAGCAGAACTGTCCCCCAAGATACGAGGAATGAGGCAACGGTTAGACAATATTGCCGGTAGGCTTGTGCTTACTGAGCCAGGAGAGATTTTCTTTGAAGAGACATTCTCTGAATTAATGGAGGAGATAGGGGGCATTTTGTCTGTCCTGCAAGAGGAGTTAGCCGTATTGCAAACATCTATCAAAGAAACTATTGCTGCTAATCTTGCGCGATTCAGAATTGCACAAGGGATAGGACAGCATGTCCTTAGTAAAAAATCAGGTGTGCCTATTTCTTCGGTTTGGCGCATTGAGAACAAAAGACAGGGGGTTCCTTCTCATCAAATGCAGATGAGGTTGGCAGGAGGATTGGAAGTTCCTTTTGAGTCCTTGGCTGCGCAACGTTCTGTTGATCTGAAGGACGATGCAGAGAATAATCTTATTCTATCGATTGAACAGGCAAGGATAGTCTTTGGGCGTCTATTATTCTGTCTGGGACAGGCGCATGGGGTAAACTTCCTTACGGTAAGCCAAGGAGCCGTTGCGGCAAAAGCAGGCATTACTTCAGCAGAAGGCCTTGCTACAGCTCTTTCTCATACTTCTCTCGGGTTAAGGGAACTGAATCCGGCAGCGATTTCTGTAGTGGTTCCGGTTATCGTCTCGTTAGTCCATCCGGAAGTGCCACAAACGGTATGGCAATCAGTCAGCCTTCGAAGATACTATCAACTCAAACGGCAGGTTTTCCAGACTACCGGTCGTGCTATTGCCGTACGAAGGGAAGAGTTAGGTTTTTCCCAGAGCAAGATCGCTCGTGCGCTCAAGGTCAGTACTACTATGGCAGGTGTTATTGAGAAAGGGACCCAGTGTTTTCTTACTGAGGAGTTATTGGAGAAAGTTGCGGTCATTCTCCATACGAGTGTGCAAGAATTAAAAGAATCATCAAGGGGATCAGTGCAGCAGCAAGAGCAACTTGTAGAGTTATTGAGAGTGCGCCTGGCCCGTGGACAGAAAGCACTCAAAGGATTACGCCTGCATTATAATATAACCCAAAGAGATTTGGCGCGATTGATAGGCGTGAACTTCAAAAATATCAGCAACTTGGAGCGAATTCTACTTCAAGAGCAATGTTTTATCGCGTATCTGTCTACTATAATCAGCAGTTTAGGGCTTAGTGTCGATGAAGCAGAGTCTCTTTGGCCTTCGAGTGATTTGGTGAAGATACAATTTTCACGAAGCAGCTCTCCGGTTTTTGATAGATTATTTCGAACAAAGCCGAAGATCTTTATGCCTGTTTTTGCGCAAGTCTTCGATTCTTTAACAGAGGGAGAGAGGGAATTTCTAAGGAACCTGAAGGAAGAAAGAAGTGCCCTCAATCACTCCATTGAAGGAAGGAGAAGAATACTAATTAGCACTGCCGGGACAACCTATACAAAAGTTTTCTTAATTCAAGGGACTTATTTAGTTGAGAAAATACCCAAAGATCCTCATTATTCTCGAGAGAAGACGGTGGATGAAGTAACCTTAGTAAGGGAGCATTTAGATCGCCTTGCCGCAAAGACCTGTATTTCACATCGCGGAAGGATTATACAGGAATATGTGGATGTCCTTGCCTGCGAGCAGCAACCCGAGCGAGGCTTTTTGTGGACGGTTACTGAAGAGGAAGGCAGGGAATTTATTCTTAAGTATTGTAATTTATTTTATCAAATCTGGGGGCGCGAAGTCTTTGATATTGATCTAAGCCTTTTCAACACTGGAGTCAATGCCGCGGGAGATGTGGTAAATATGGATACCGATACTGTGCAGGCGCTATATCCAGGAGCATATGGAGATTTAGGGTATGATTTATTCCGCCTAATAAAGACTATACGGCTTGGTAAAAACTTAATACCTGAAGGATTAGTGCAATACTATGTAGATAGGACAGAAGGGTTGATAGAGGATATAAATTACTATTTCCATCTGTCCGCCGAAGAGAACGAGTATTGGGCGGTTCAGAGGGAAGCAGGGCAGACTTGGGGTATAGCTTCTTTCCCTCACCCGTTCCCTCTAAGGGAGCTTGCCAGTAGGCGGGGTGAAGCCGATAGAGTAAGTTCGCCGGTTGAAAAACCTCTTGATAGCCGCAAAATCATGGAAGCGATGCTGCGGGAGGATTGGCTATTTATTTTACGGGGCTTGCGCGCGTGTTTAAAGAGCAAAGATCCTCTTCGTCTTATTGAATTCCTAAAGGTGTGCGACCAGGCAATTAATGAAGGGATCCAGGTCGAAGAGGAGCGGCTGCATAGAGAGGCAGGTTCGCGTGCGCATCAAATGTGGATAATCGACGGTAAACCGCAGGGAGAATCGCAAGATGCACAGGATCGTCGTCTTGAGTTGGCATTAGAGGATGTCCGCGCGCGGTATAACTCAACTCCTTCAAAAGCACACACCGCTCCGCTTGAGAGCCGCTATCCGGTATTTAAGCCGATTACGCTCATGAGCAGGAAAGAAGAAGATGCATTAGTCGGGATCTTGCAGGATGCGGTAGCGCAAGATCCTTCTTTGCGTACCGTTGAATTAATTGAATATATACTCTTGATGTGTGGCAAGGTTCATCCCGCATGGGGACAAGAGAATGTGCCTTTCTTGAAAGGAAGAAGGATTTATATATTCTCTGCCGAAGGCCGTAAGTCCTGGAAAGGGGGATTAGGCCCTGTTATTACCTTTGTTGGTGACGCATTAGCGCGCCTTCTGGGAAGTTTTACGCAGATCATTCATATTGAGGCTGATTACGAATTTGCGCGCGATAAGTCTGATACGTTGCGCGAACTACACTATGATCCGAAAAGGATGTCCAGCCGTATAGATGACGTAGTGCGTCTTCCTGAGGCTGATTTTACCATGGATTGGGAAGGCACGCCGGTACGTATCGAGGTACGTCTTGGCAGGGGGACTACCGGAGCGCTTGTCTATTTGCTCCACCATGTGCCGCATGAAGGACAAAAATATTATACCAAGATCGTCTACGATTACGATGCGGTGGATAACAAGATTTCCTGGGAAGAATTCAGCCGGTTCTACTCTCTGGCTTCTACCCGTCTTATGGCTTGGTTAGAGAAAAAGGCACAAGAAGAGGAAGGCTTGCAATGGAAAGCGCCGGTGGTATTCGCCAATGATCCGCAGACCGCACTGGTTAATATATATCTACAGGAAAGCGATAACAGTAATAATGCACTGTTAGAGAATGTTATGGGAGAACTACGGCCTACGCTGGTTGCCATTAAGCAGAAAGGATTAAGCTCCTTTGTGACCCATACCTATAAAAACCGCAGGTGGTATGATAATACTCTGGTAAACAGAGATACCATCAAGTGGCTTACCGGTATTCATGATGATGCTCGTATCAATAAATTATTCCTGACCAAGTACGAGACCCCAGAAGGGTCCAAGTGGGTACTTGATATCACAAGCGGCGGTCTGCGCAGTGCCCAATGGCGGGGAGGAGTTGCTTGGAAACACGCGCGGGATGTAATGCGCCTCTTTAATCCAGAATTAGATATTGTGGGAGTTACTAACGGCACTGATCCGGAATGGGCCGCAAAATTACTAAGGGAATTTCTCCAGAAACGCGCCCAAGAGGCAGAAGAGGTTGATTATGACCGGCCTACTCCTGCCCAGATCATCGCATTCAAGGAGTGGGTAAAGACAATTCTCTTTGATGAAATGATCAAAGAAGAGGCATTGGTACGCGCGTATTTGCGCTGGGAACAGGAAGGCAAGCCTGCCTATGATCCGGCAGCAGCACAGCGAAATTTTGAACGCGAAGAAAGAGTAATTCGGCAGGAATACGTGGAAAGCCTCAAATTGGATCCTCACCGGCCGGTAGGAGGTTACGTGGGAAGGTTAGTCCCGGAGAAGCTGAATATGGAAAGAGGGTGGCATGAAAGCGTACAGATTCCGCTTATTAGGGCGGGGATGGATGAGTTGATATTAGGATTATTACAGGAGAGCGATGATAGCAAGGTTCTGCGGGATAGATTACGCGCACTGCAGGCGAATCTGAAAGGCGCAAAGGAACGCGGCGATGGATTTTTAGTATTCCTGGAGCGTTTCAGCACCGATGTCAAACAAGCAGCCTTAGCAGCGTTGGATATTATTGTCCTTGATTCCGACGAAGATACCGAAGCCAACGGATTTACAGAAGTGCCGGCATCAATGTCCGGAGCGCTTGTCTTATCGCCTGCCTATCGTAACGGAGAGGGGCTTATTCTTCATCAGGGGATCAGGCTCAATTGCAATAATCCCGGTCATGGAAACACCTTGGTTCCTCTGGATCGTTCGCCGGATGCATACAGGGCCATATTACTAAAAGCAGTCACGATGTTCTGGAGAGATAAGACCGCATTTGCCAGCCATCAAGCGACTTCCTGCCGCTTAAGCCGTATATTCCAGGCAATACTTACCGCCGCCGCATACGCCAATGAATTCAACGGGATGTTTGTAAAGCGACCGAGCGACCAAGATACAATTAAACAATCCTCTTCGCCGGTTGAGAATCCGCAGGAATGGCCCCATTCGCACAAATCAACGCGGGCTTTCATGGGGCGCAGCCAAAGGCCTTTGACCGCCCAAGAATTTAACGAATTAAACTCCATTATCACCGCACTGCTGCAAGAGCAAATCGAAGCCGGGCATTTTCTTCGTGCCCCTCCAGAAGAGTGCGTCGATGAAATAGTGGCATTAGATCACGCCGTTACTACTGTTTTAACAAAACCAGAATTTAATCCTGTTATCCAATTACGGTTAGCAGCGCAAATTGCCATTGCCCCTGTGGAAATTACACGGGCAGTAGAAAAATTCTGCCAATCCCACTCTACGGCGGTACGCCCATTAAGGATCACCGCGCTTCCTGCGGTACGCAATTCAAAATTTGATACCATCCTATTATTCCCTGCCTTCAGTCACGACCGCACCGAGATACTTAAATCAATCCGCAACCTCTTTGTTATGCTTATTGCCGAACAGCTGGGATTAGGAGAAGAAGAAGGATATATCCTTTCTTGCCTGGCAGAAGATAATCCCCTCTTGAGTATTGAAATGGCCTGCCGTCTGTGCAAGAACTTTCTTGCAGTCAGAGACCATATGGCTGCCTTTGAAGAAGGGTTGAATGAGCTTAACTATCCGGAAGAAGTGCAAGGTTACCCCGAAATCATGCGTTATTTTCGAGGATTGAAGGCGCTCCTCATAGAATCAGCAGCTCTTTTAGAAAAGTTAAGTGAAAGATTCTCTTATTCTTCAACGTTTCGCGCAGATTGTGCCCACGGGCTATTCCTTAACGCACAGCTTTGGGGATTGATTGCTGATATTAGTAATACCTTAGCAGAGTACTGCGACAAAATGAAAGATGAAACAAGACAGATCAAAGCTTCCCATGACGCTATCGGGGCATACCAACGGGCAGTTGCGTTATCGCATCAGGCGTTAAGAGAAGAAGGGCATCCTCCTTTTTACTGGGAGGTATTGAAGTTTCAGGCATCTATGTATCTAAATCTGGGCAGGATATATTGGGAAATAGAAGAGGATGCAAAATCGTTTAACGCATACCAGGAGGGAAAACGTATCTTAGAAGCAATTACGCAAGGAGGCCTTCCTGGTCTAGAGTCTCTTTATGATCTTGCCCAGGCCCATCATGAATTGGCACGGGCGTACGGAGGAATGCGTCAGGGATCATCATCAGAAGGGAAGGTTCAGTCAGAAAGAGAATTTCATCAGGCAATTGCATTATTGCGTAGGATTATTACCTTGCACCGTACTGAACCGCTGGAAGATCAGGATTTAATTGGGCGTACGTTTTTAGCTTTGGCAGCAAATTATGCCTTCTTAGGCCAATGGGAAATATTAAGAGATATGCTCCTGGAAGGGGTTACTTCTCTCGACGCGGAGCATAGCCGCCCCTTATGGGACCTTTATGCAGTGGATATAAATTCAAGGGGGGGTAGGTCAAGCAGTCCTTTAAGCCCTGCGGCAGGGGAATTCCTTGATCGTTTTTCCTCTACCCATGCATTAAAGGATACTCTGCGTAAAATCCGCCTGGAGCCAGACGCTAATCTTGCGTTAATAGAAGAGATTATTGAAGAGTATATCGAGAAAGGCCAGATGTTGAAAGCGTTGGTATGGATATGGGTCTGGCTCTACACGCGGGGCGCATTAGGCGATGCGGTGATCTATCCTGCGTGCCAATGGTCGTTTTTTGTTCCTTTCTTTGCCCCATCGCTTATGTTCAATCGCGAATTTCTCGGCGCGCAGGTCTTTCTGGAAGAAATTGGGAAAGTTATTATAGAATCCTTTGCATTTGCGCATCTTACGCATATGGATGTAACCGCGCAGATTAAAAACGGCATTATCGAGTACCGCAGGGTCGAAGAGCTTTCTTGTGCGGCATTGAGAAAGATTTGTACACATAAGGGGGTTGGTTCAGATTTCGCGGTGCCCTCGTTTATCCTTGATCTTTCTGCGCTGGATGATATCTGCGCGCATACGCCGGTAGAAGCAGGAAATCCTGCGAGTAAGCTGCAGTGGATGGAAGAGTATTGGTTAGAAGAGCTCAATATGTTGTTGGTGCAAGGAAGTTGTATTGTTTTTTACGGAGACCCTGCTTCAGAGAGACAGTTGGCAATATTAAAAAGGTTTATCGCCTCGGCTTATGGATATGAAGAAATCACTTTGCCTAAAGGATGGGGGCGCTTGATTCCCGAGGAGATCACTCAGAGGAAGTTTAAAAAGCAGCTTTTGGTACGTGCGCCTTTGGCGCTTTTACGTAAAGTACAGGTTACTCCTCTGGTTGTTCTTATAGGCAGAGTGGGGGCCAAAGTCTTTACGATGCGTATTCACGCTGCCCGTTTAGATGTCTTCTTCATACGTCTGCATAATCGTAATCCCAAAGCATATCAACACCTTTTTGAAGTACGGAAAAACGGAGTATTTCTTCGTCAACATCAAACTTTGGCATTAAAAAGGAATGAGGAGATTATTCCATTGCCGAGGAGCTTGAGAGAACTCAGCAATTTTCCTTTGGAGGATGGAGATGTGGTTGTATTCGTTTCGCAGACCGCAAGTAGTTCATCGCCGGTACACCGCGCCGCCTCATCCCCGGCAACAGAGAATCAATCAGGCCAAGAGGATCTTTCCTTTACCGTTGATATCCGAGGAGGGAATATCGCGGAAGGGTTGAAAGGTTTAGAAGAGAACCGGGAAACAACCTTGCGTAGTATTGAAAAGGCGATGGAAGAATGTCTTATATCGGGTAATAATCACAAGGCATTCTTGTTGCATTTCTTCTGGCTCTATGTCGCAGGATTCTACGGTACCGGCGTACTCTTTCCCTTTAATGACTCCTTAAATTCTCAGGAAGCGCTTTTTGTTGACCAGGTAGTTTCTTTTTCTGCGGAATCTTATGACGACCGCAAGAAAACAGATATCCGTACCGCTGAAGCACGGGCATTGGATCTTGTCCTCCAGATAGACGAAAAAAGCCGTATCTCCGATCATTTGCAAGTGCGATTTAAACATACAGACAAAGATCCGGAAGAGTTACGGGCCATTCGCGAAGGATTAAAGAGACTAGGACTGGCACCAGGGAGCATTGGCACCTTAGTGATGCGTGGCCCTTTTGCCAGAACCCCTATGTGTTTAAGGGATTATGCCGAAGGAAAGAGTTGGTTTGGGTCATTAGTGGATCAGCTCAAGATACAAACCGTTATCTGGTATCCTGAAGGTTTTGAGGATGTCCATATTCGTTTCTTAATCGAAGAGAAGGGTTTTCAGAAAGAGAGACTCCCTGCGTCGTTTATGCGCATAGAAAGAAGCGAGATGAATTGGAACCAGGTGGGAGTGAAGCGTGCGATAGGCGCTCCGGTGGCGGTTTTGGTAAAGTCGAAAGATGCGGCTCCCCGTCAAACAACAGAGGGACATACTACAGGCGTGGAGAAGCCCGCATCATCTGACAGTTTTGACGATTTGCTTGCGAGAAGTGGAGACAGCAAAAAGAAGCCAAGTGCTTTGACGCCAAGGCCCCCGAGCCTCCAGCAACTTATTGCAAGCAGAAAAAGAAAAGAACAGGAGGACGCCGCTAAAGCTGGAGAAGCACCTTCCTCCAAACCTACCCCGCAAAGAGCTCCGGATACAGCCCAAACGCAATCTCATACTTCCGCGCCACAAGGAGGATTATCCGATCGCGCGAATAGGGGATTTGACACGAGAAGAAAAAAGGTTATAAAGGCTAGACCTGAAACAGCAGGAGAAAGACCGAAATTCCCATCGAAAATTCCTTTTATGATGCAGGTGGGTACTAAGTATTGGAAGGTCGCGGAGATTACCTGCGGAGATCTCTCCGTATTTATGCACGAAGCAATAATGATAGGGATGAATAAGGGCACACGTATCACAGATGATTCGTCGATAAATATTCTCCATCAGCAAGTCGAAATAGTGATTATAAAAGCAGATAAGAGTCTACAGCGGGTTTCTACACGAGTTGTTGATGACATGAAATGGATATATCTTTATCCCGGAGACAAAGTAGTGCTTCGTTATCGCGCGAAAGGGGCAAGCTCGCCATTTTCTTCGGTATTTATGATAGAGCCCGTAACGCTTATTATGTATCTTGCGATCTGTCCCGCAGCCGGAGTTGGATTTGCGCTTGTTCTTTCATGGGCACGAGGGGTGTTTATTAAAAGACAGGCCCTTCACGGTAATTGTTTACAAAGAGAGCGCGCAGCCAGGACGATGGGCAATCAAGGCAAACAAAGGGCGTTGGGGATATTGATGACAATGGGGTATGATCAGGAAACAAGTGTTGCCCGTGCTGCATTAATTGCCATAGGAAAGTTGAAATATCGTCATCAATCTATGCGGGAAAAAGCAGAAGGACATTTGCTTAGGTTTTTTAATAATGAAGCTCTACCTTTGAATATGCAGAGCGCAGTTACCCAGGGACTTCAAGGATTATGGCAGGTAGAGACACAGATGGAGTTTCGGCAGAAACTCGATGCAGTGAAGGCAGAGGAAACAAAAGGACTTATTTTTCCTGCGCAAAAAGAGCCGGGCGAGCCTCTTTCGTCGCAGGCTTCTTCCTCGGTTGCTCCGGTTATGACTCCGCTTTCTTTAATCCGCTCCACTTTTTGTCTTGCAAGAATGTTAGGAGAAAAGGGATATTGTGCCCGTTATTATACCGATAAGCATGTCATTATCATCTATTCTTTGTTGCTGGGATGTTTGGGGGGTGCGCTGGCAATGCTTGTGGCAAAGATAATGCACCTGCAGGGCAGTATGATGCAAATGGGGATTTTGCTTTTTACCGGTGTTGCATGGGGGATTGCGGTATTGGTAACGCATACCTTATCCCATGTAATTGTTACCGCGTGTTTCGATAAAAGATACCTTCGGATTTCTCCTCTTCAAAGAGCCGTTCTTGTCGTGGCAGGCCCGGGCTCGAACATTATGATTATGGCGTTTCTTCGCATCCTTAACGATCATACTACGGATCCATTTTTTAAAGGGATTTTTATTTCAGGGATTGCGGTTTACGGGGTGGAGACACTCTTGGCCCTTGGGACCACCGACGGGCCTACGTTATTGAGTCTGATAGGAGAGATTGTTAGAGGTCTTGAAAAAAGAAAAACCGCGAGAGCCTCTATGGAACGGACGCCTGATGCATCTTCGCCGGTTGAAGAGGGGTTTTCTGTTGATGAAGATTTTCTTGAAGAGCCGTTGCAGGGGCATGTCATGGACGCTTTCTATAGCCTGGGGTGGCTTGGTGATTATGCAAGTATCCATATCGCAGAG
>JAHISH010000049.1 GCA_018818365.1 Candidatus Omnitrophota bacterium
GAAGATATTAAAAGTGGAAGGGTTGATATTGTGATCGGCACCCACCGGCTCCTTTCCGCTGATGTGCACTTCAAGGACCTTGGGTTAGTGATTATTGATGAGGAACAGCGATTCGGGGTTACGCATAAGGAAAGGCTAAAGGCCTTTCGGCTTACTATAGATGTGCTTACGCTGACGGCGACTCCTATTCCCCGGACTTTATATATGAGCCTCATGGGTGCGCGGGATCTTTCGGTGATCAATACGCCTCCTCAAAATAGGTTGCCTATTCAGACGATTGTGGTAGAATATGATAGAGATTTGGTTCGTCAAGCCATCCTTAGAGAAATCGCTCGTCAGGGACAGGTCTTCTTCCTGCATAATCGCGTCGAGGATATTGAAGAAGTAAAAGTCAAGCTCTCTGCAATTTTACCATCCCGGGTCAGGCTTATGACCGCGCATGGACAGATGCATCCCAAAGAGCTGGAAGGGGTAATGAGAGCGTTTTTTAAAGGCATGATTGATTGTCTGGTCTGTACCATGATAATCGAATCAGGATTAGATGTGCCTAATGCCAATACGATCATTGTGAATAATGCCCATCGTTTTGGTTTATCCGATTTACATCAGTTAAGGGGAAGAGTGGGAAGGTTTGATCGGCCCGCCTATGCGTATTTTATGGTGCCGAAGATGCCTCTTCTTGAACGAGCAGCGAAAAAAAGGTTACAGGCGCTTCAGGAATATTCCCAGTTAGGATCAGGATTCAATATCGCCATGGAGGATTTGGAGATACGCGGGGCGGGGAATCTTCTCGGTGTCCAGCAACATGGTTTTATCGCCGCAGTGGGATTTGACTTGTATTGTCGGCTGCTTCGGGAAGCGATTACTGGAATAAAAAACGCAGGAGAGCAGTAATGAAGGGATATAAGGTATTTTTCCTTGCCGCACTCATTGTATTGATGGCGCGGGGGGCGGTGTATGCCACCGACAAGATCGTCGCAGTGGTCAATAAGGATGTGATTACCCAAAAAGACCTTAGTGATTTCTTGAATTTTATGCGTATCCAATTTTCTAAAGATATTGCGCCGAACGAGGGGGAGGAGCGGATCCAGGCGATGAAAGATGATTTGTTGGATCGGCTGATAGAAGATAAACTGATCTTGCAGGAGGCAAAGAGGTTGAATCTTCGTGTCGATGATTCCAGGGTTATGTCTAAAATAGATGATATGCGTGATCGCTATCAGTCCGATAAAGGTTTTCAAGAGGCGCTCTTGGCACAGGGGATTACGCAGGCAGATATTGAAAAGAAGATCCGGGAACAGCTTTTGATGTATACCGTCATAGAGGCGATGGTCAAATCCAAAATCGTGATCAATCCGGAAGAAGTGACCTTTTTTTATAATGAAAATAGGGCGCGCCTGAGCAAACCCGAAGAGAGGATATTCCTCGCGATTGAGTTTAACGATGAGTCGCTTGCCCACAGTTTCTCATATGAGTGGCGGACTACTTCCACATTGGAAGATATGGCGACGCGCTATCCGTTCACCGTTAACTCATTTTCTGCAAAAAAAGAAGAGATGCGTAAAGAAATCGACGAGGTGGTCTTTCGTATGGAGTTAGGGGAAATATCTGGGCCCGTACGTATTGATGACATCTATTATGTATTCAAAGTTGAGGCAATTGTCCCGCCGCAAATAAAGACCCTTTCCGAATCACAGGATCAAATCTATCCAATTCTTTTTGAGGGTAAATTGCAAGAAAAGCTCATGCAGTGGCTAGAGGAACTCAAAAAGAACGCCTATATAAAGATCGATCGCGATTAGCCCCATGCGTCTTCGTAAACGAATCAGAGTAGGGATTACGATGGGAGATCCCTCAGGGATCGGCCCGTTTATTATCTTGCCCGCGCTTAAAAAATTGAACCGCGTTGCGGACTGTGTGGTAATCGGGGACGCCACGGTATTGCGTAAAGCTTCGGGAATCCATCGCACATCGTTGGGGTCTCGGCTTATTGATTTGCAGAATGTAGATGCCCGGAAATTTTCTTTCGGCCGCATTGACCCAAAATACGGAAAGGCATCACTGGAATACGTAGACCGGGCATTATCGTTACTGCGTCGCAGAGAGTTGGATTGCCTGGTTACCTGCCCGATTTCTAAGGAGGCGATCGCGCGTGCGGGTTTCCCTTACCCGGGGCACACCGAGTATTTGGCGTCCAAGACCTCCCGCAAAAGATTCCTCATGATGTTGCTTAATAAGGGATTTAAAGTCAGCCTGGTGACTCGGCACATTCCCTTAAAGAAGGTGAGCTCTTTTATCACCACCGATCAAATCTTGCATACCATTCTTATGACGGTGAAAGGGTTGAGGGAGTTATTTGGTATTCTCTATCCCCGCGTGGCGGTCTGCGGACTTAATCCCCACGCATCCGATAACGGCCTTATAGGGAATGAGGAGTTGCGCGCTATTAGACCGGCGATACTGCGTCTTAAGAGAAAACGCGGGTGTCGCATCGATGGCCCGATCCCTTCCGACACCGCAATGTTTCAGGCGGCGCGCGGCAGGTATGATGCGGTGGTAGCTATGTATCATGATCAAGCCCTTATTCCTTTGAAGCTTTTGGGTAACGATTCCGGGGTTAACCTTACAATCGGGCTGCCGTTTGTACGCACTTCTTGTTTACATGGTACCGCGTTTGACCTTGTGCGATCGAATCCCCGTCAGGCCGATTGGCATTCCCTACACGAAGCGATCAGAGTCGCTCTTCAATGTACTTTAAAGCGAAAAAAAGACTAGGACAGAATTTTCTTATTGATGCAAATATTCAAGCCAAGATTATTGCGGCATGTCAGCTTGAGGTTGATGAGTCGGTACTGGAAATCGGCCCAGGGAAGGGGGCTCTCACGCGATTACTCTGCCAGAAAGTCGCGCGCGTGGTCGCGGTAGAGATAGATAAAGATTTATGTGCGATGCTTACGCAGGACTTTGCGACATTTAAAAACTTACAGGTAGTGAATCAGGACATATTGAAATTTGACCTGGGCTTTTTTCTTTTGCGGAAAGTTCCTTTGAAGTGCTTCACCGTTATTGGGAATATCCCCTATTATATCTCAACGCCGGTTTTACAACGGCTATTGCGCTATCGAACATATATCAAGCGAGCTTTCCTTACCGTGCAAAAAGAATTTGCCCGTCGCATAGTCGCAACTCCCGGTTCTAAAGAGTACGGTTCGCTTAGCTGTTATATTCAGTATTATACGTTTCCCCGTATTTTGTTTACGTTAGGCCGCAGATGCTTTTCCCCGGCGCCATCGGTCGACTCAAGTTTCTTGAAATTGGAATTCAAAGAAACTCTCCCCCTGGGTTCAAATGACGAACGCATGCTTTTTAAAATAATCAGGAACGCATTCTCGCAGAGGAGGAAAAAACTACATAATTCTTTGGAAGGGATAGTTCCTAAAGAGGCCTTACATGAGTTTTTCCAGCTGCGCACGATTGATCCTGGAGCAAGAGCGGAAACCCTTCACCTTAATGATTTTATAGCGTTGGCTAAATTTTTAAAAAAAAAGATAAAAAAAACTTGACAAACTTACCTTAATAATATATAGTCTATTGCTCAACGCAAATTATCAGTTTATTAACCCAACTATAGCGTAGAGAAGGATTAAAAAGAATTTGTAAAAATTCTTAGGGGAGTGTTTTTGTAACTTGAATCTCCAGCGTTTTGCTGGAGTAGCTCAGTTGGTAGAGCACGTCCTTGGTAAGGACGGGGTCACGGGTTCAATTCCCGTCTCCAGCTTAAAGGTTAATTATGAGGGAAATAATTACGTTAGAGTGCACTACGTGTAAGAACAGAAATTACACGACGACTAAGAATAAAAAGTTGCATCAGGACAGACTTGAAATAAAGAAGTTCTGCCGAATGTGTCATACACATTTACCGCATAAGGAAATTAAGTAGGTTAGGAGCGTCGGTTAATTGGCAAACCAACGGTCTCCAAAACCGTGACTGCAGGTTCAAGTCCTGCCGCTCCTGTGTGACTTGAATCATCACTGTGAGGCACTATTCACGTGAAGGTAATAAAAAAGACCGCACAATTTATAAAGGAAGTCAAAGAGGAGCTTAAGAAAGTATCGTGGTCAACCAGACAGGAAATTCTACAGTCGACCGGAGTGGTTATCGTAGCGACTTTGTTGCTGGCGGTCTACATCGGCGTTATCGACCTTATGCTCTCCAAACTTTTGAGTATTCTATTCAAATAAGATGAAACAGTGGTACGTGGTACATACACAGACCGGTTCCGAAGAAAAAGTTAAAACAACTTTGGAGAGCAAGATACTCTCTTCGGGAATGCAGGAGAGTATCCCGCAGGTAGTTATTCCTAAAGAGCAGATCTCAGAGATTCGTTCGGGAAAGAAAAAATTATCCCAGCGTAAGTTCTTCCCAGGATACCTATTAATCGAAATGGATTTAAATGAGGCGACATATCTGTTTGTGCGTGGTGTTTCTGGAGTCACGGGGTTTATAGGGTTGGGAAAGAAGCCGATGCCTCTTTCGTCTGTCGAAGTAGATAGCATCCTGAAGAAGACGGAAGAGACCGCGTCCAAGCCCAGTCCAAAGGTCATCTTTGAAAAGGGCGAACAAGTACGCGTTACCGAAGGTCCCTTTGTAAATTTTAACGGCGCTATTGACGAAGTGCATCCGGAAAAAGGAAAAATTAAGGTCAGTGTTTCCATTTTTGGACGTTCAACCCCCGTTGAGTTGGAATACTGGCAGGTAGAAAAGGTGTAACGATGGCAAAAAAAATTAAAGCCCAAATCAAACTGCACGTCACTGCCGGCCAGGCGAATCCTGCTCCTCCGGTAGGGCCTGCGTTAGGACAGCATGGCGTTAATATTATGCAATTCTGTAAGCAGTTTAATGATCAGACCAAAGACAGGGATGGGTTGATTCTTCCCGTGATCATTAGCGTGTATGAAGATAGGACCTTTACCTTTATTATAAAGAGCCCCCCTTCATCGGTATTGCTCAAGCGGGCGGCAAATCTGGCGAAGGCTTCAGGTAGTGCGGGCAAAGAGGTGATTGGGAAGGTAACGATGAAACAGGTGGAAGAAATCGCAAAACAAAAAATGCAGGATCTTAATACCGCAGATTATGCGCAGGCCTGTAAGGTTATTGAAGGGACTGCCCGCAGTATGGGTATTGTCATCGAGGGATAACGATGGAACACAGAAGCAAACGGTATAAAGATTCAGTAAAATTACAAGACCGGCAAAAGGCGTATTCGCTGAAAGATGCGATTGAAGTGCTGAAAAAGATGAATCTTCCGAAATTTGACCCATCGGTTGAATTGCATTTCCAGCTTAATGTCGATACCAAGAAATCTGACCAGATGGTGCGCGGAACAGTGGTTTTGCCTCATGGCACCGGTAAAAAGTTGCGTGTAGCGGTTTTTTGTAAGGGGGAGCAAGAACGTCTTGCCAAGGACGCCCAGGCAGATTATGTGGGAGGGCAGGAGTTAATAGACAAGGTTACGGCGGGATTTTTGGATTTTGACTGTGCGATTGCGACTCCGGATATAATGAAAGACCTTAGTAAGCTTGGGAAGGTCTTAGGTCCCCGCGGGCTTATGCCCAGCCCCAAGACCGGAACGGTTACTAATGATGTGGCGAAGGCCATTGAAGAAGTTCGTAAGGGAAAAGTAGAATTCCGAGTTGATAAGCAAGGTGGGGTGCATCTTATGATCGGGAAACTTTCTTTTGAAGATGGAAAGCTTTCCGATAACGCGACGAAGGTAATCGATGCGCTCGCCGAAGCAAAACCCTCATCGATAAAAGGTAAATTTATACGTAGCCTCTGGATCGCTTCGTCGATGAATCCGGGACTAAAACTGGCCTATTCACAATGAAAAAAGTCAGCCTTATATTTAAAGAAACCTCTCACGCGCGAATCACCAAAGAAATAAAAAACTCAAATTCCGTCTTTATTATTAATTATTTAGGACTTTCTAGTCCAGATTTCACTTCTTTGCGTAAGAACCTGAAGACTTCGAACGCGAGCCTTTTTGTGGTCAAGAATTCCGTGGCGCGCCGTGCGTTGCACGAAGTCGGAATGGAAGCGCTTATCTCGTTAGTTGACGGCCCCTGCGGTCTTGTCTTTTCCAAAGATGAA
>JAHISH010000050.1 GCA_018818365.1 Candidatus Omnitrophota bacterium
GGCCAAGGCGATTCTGTTAATTTGGTTGGCAGGCGCTTTTTGGACAATCAAATCCTCAATCGCTTCATCAACCATGAGTATTTCATAGATACCCGTCCTGCCAAAGTAACCGGTCCCATTGCAGGAAGGACACCCTTTGCCTTTAAAAATCTTTATATGTTCCGTTGCCGAAAACCGCATATCTTGGGCAATCACCTGTTTTAATTCTACAGGAGCCTTTTCGTCTTCCGCACGGCACTGCTGACATATGACTCGTACGAGACGCTGGGCGATAAAAGCCTCGACACTGGAGGCAACCAGATACGGTTCCACGCCGATATCGATTAAACGGGTAACGCCGCTTGCCGCGTCATTAGTATGCAACGTAGAAAAGACCAAGTGGCCGGTAAGGGCTACACGAATCGCAATCTCGGCAGTCTCTATATCTCGCACCTCACCCACCATCATCACATCCGGATCATGCCGCAACATACTGCGTAACCCCCGTTTGAAATCAAGTCCCATCTCCGGCATCACCTGGATCTGCGTAATGCCGCTTAGTTCATATTCAATAGGATCCTCGATCGTAATAATCTTACGCTCTTTGGTATTAATCCTGCTTAAACAGGTATATAACGTCGTCGTTTTACCGCTTCCCGTCGGTCCGGTCACAAAGATAATGCCATGGGGCTTTAGGATCAACGACTCAAATACCTGCAAGTCGTTTTTGGCCAACCCTAACCGCTCAAGGCTAAAAAGCATTGTGGTAGGTAAAATCCTAATCACCACGCTCTCCCCATGAGGAGTAGGGATAGTAGAGATTCGTAAATCCAGAATCTGCTCCTGAACCCTTACTACTGCTCTTCCGTCCTGTGGGAGCCGGCGTTCGACAATATTGAGATTCGACATAATCTTGATACGCGAGATAATCGCATTCAGGAAATTACGCATTCCAGGAGGGATATTGGCATCATAGAGTAACCCGTCGATACGGTAGCGAAGGCTCAACCCATCGCGGTAGGGCTCAATGTGAATATCGGTGGCCCGGCGTTTATAGGCATCCAGGATTATCTGGTTTACCAGGCTTATTACCGAAGCATCTTCCGCCAGTTTTTCAATATCATCCACTTTCTCCTGAACAGTCTCTTCGCGCAGCGAACTGCCTGCGCCTGCAGTAATCCCTTCCAAAGTATCCGCACCGAGGCCGTAATACTTCTTTAAACACTCTGCGACTTCAATCGCCGAGGCAAGCGCCATTTCAATATCCAACCCTACCTGCATCCTAATTTCATCAAGCGTCTTAATATCAAAAGGAGAAGAAACGGCAATCACCAAAACCTTATCCCTGATCTTCAAGGGAATAAATTTATAATACTGCGCGACCTTCAGAGGCACGCGTTCAACAACCGACTTTTCAATAACCGTCTCTTTAAGACTTACGTAACTGACTTTTAATTTATCTGCCAGAATAGTCAAGATATCTTTCTCAAAAAACAATCCTTTCTTGACCAAAAGCTGCTGCAAGGACTCCTTGGAATTATCCGTCTCTTTAAGGATAGGCTCCAGCTCTTTCTGGGAGATAAGATTACGCTCTAAGAGGATATCGGATAAAAAAAGATCCTGCTTCTTAGGCATTCGAAGGGCCCTGGTTATTAAGTTGTTGATTCAGTTGTGCCTTAAGATATTGTTTATACCGCGCCAAGGCATCAAGCATATCCGATTCGCTGGTCAACATCATATTTACCGAGAGGGGACTGACCATCTCTTCGATCTTGCTGATCGCCCAAAGGTCCATAGGGTTAGTCACGGCAACGGTAATACTGGTGCGGTCTTTGGAAAGCGGAAGGCATTTATGGTCGAATAAAACCGAGGCGTCAAAACTCTTCAACAGCTCTACATCAATACCCTTATTCTTAAGATCTACAATCGGTATGCCAAACTGAACAGAGAGGGCCTCGACCAAATCCTTATCTTTGATCCACTTCTTATGCAAAATCACTGTTCCTAAAGTCTCCTGGGTCCTCTTCTGCCGCGCTAATGCCTCCTGGAGCTGTTCGGGAGTAATAAGTTTTTTCTCGATTAGAATCTCTCCGAGCATTTTACTCTGCATCGCTGTTCCCCTTCTTCTATCCTCCTCTTTTAAGGAAGTGCCCCGATAAGATAAAATTCCTGTTCCGGCATCCGGTCAAGCCTGCCTGCGATAATGCGCTCACACCCTTCCAAGGTCTGCTTGACCGTGACATACTGGCCTGGCCTTCCCGTATAGGCCTCCGCGACAAAGAAAGGCTGGGTCAGGAAATTCTGCAGTTTACGCGCACGCTCATAGAGGACGCGATCCGCTGAAGAAAGCTCATCAACGCCGACGACTAAAACGATACGGCGTAGTTCTTCATAACGCTGAAAGATCCTGATGACTTCTTGAGAGACCTCAAAGTGCCTTTTGCCGATTATATCGATATCCAGGTTTGCGGAATTGGAGAGCAAAGGATCAATTGCCGGATATAACCCTAACTGTATGCGCTCGCGGGAGAGTACTAAGATTGAATCTAAGAAACTAAAGATCGCGACAACCGCCGGGTCAGTCAAGTCATCCGCAGGGACATAGACTGCTTCTACCGAAGTAATAGAGCCGCCGGTTTCTTTGGTGGAACGGATTCGTTCATGAAATTCGCTGGCCTCAGAGACCAAGGTCGGCTGATAGCCGGTCTCAGAAGGCACCCTGCCCAAGAGGGTAGATATCTCCGCACCTGCCTGGACAAAACGAAAGATATTATCCACAAACAAGA